>JACCYR010000161.1 GCA_013696385.1 Acidobacteriota bacterium | reverse complement strand
TCCGTCGTAAGCAGCAACCAGATTGGCAAAAATTTCGATGCCCGTCATTAACGCCAAAATTCGCGCATAACCACCGAAAGTAAAATTCAGGTAATCGGGATGAAAGGCTTGCAGATTAAAATCCGGCAGATGAAAACCCGTCTTCCAAATCGTGGCAAAACCATAATCCATAGCAAAGCCAAAATCGCCGCCGCCGCCGGACCAAAGGCACGCGCCGCCATTTTTGGACCGCGATTGACCAGCCAAGCCGTAAAAAAACTTAGTCCGACGGCAAGAAACGTGCGGTAATTAAAACCCAAAATCGCATTATTCAAAGCCGGAAAGCGGTCGGCGATAAATGTTACGAGCACCGCCATACTGACAAGAAAAGTCAGCGTGTATTCAATAACGGTAATTCCGGCGTTGATTTTCACCGCCCAACTGCCGAATTCTTCTTCCGCCAGACCGCTTCCGCCGCTTCCGTCCGTAACCCAAGTCATCACTTGGCGATACATCGCCGAAACCATCACGACGGTAAAAACCGCCAGCCAGACGGTTGCGCCGAATGTAACTTGCGCGACACCGGCAACAACAATCAATTTCAAAAAAGGTCCGAAAACATATAGCGGAGAAGTCGCCGGGTCGCCGCCGCCCGCCAGCGCGCCTTCAAAAGAATTTGATAATTTACGGGAAATTGCTCCAGCCATATGAAATTAAAAATGCCGTTATTTCACCTTGACTTTAAACACAAGGCGAATTTTCGACAAAAATTGACTTTATCATAAAATCGCTTTGTCCTGTGATAGTGTTGTTTGAAGTTTAAGGAACTAAAGCTGATCTAGAGCGAATTGGGAAGAGTTTGGCAATCTAAGCATCTTGTGTTCGGCTTTTCAGACGGCTTAATATTTCTATATCTCTAGCTGCAAGCCGCAAATTTGGATTCCAACGCCTCACCGTCGAATCATCTTCAACCGTCTGCAAAATTTCCTGGATGTTTTTATTTAAGACCGGATGGACGAGATGCGGAGCAATTTCTGCCAGCGGAACTAAAACAAATCGCCGCTCGTGCAGTCGCGGGTGCGGCAGCGTCAAAAATTCCGTATTGTATTGAATTTCTCCGTAAAACAATAAATCAATATCAACGGTGCGCGGTTTTTTCATATTCTTATCACGTCGTCCAAGCAGATATTCAATCCGCAGCACCCGCGCCATCATTTGCGAAGGCGAAATGCTGGTCAGATGAATTTCCGCCACCATATTTAGGTAAGGCGCGTGATTTTCTACGCCGACGGGTTCGGTTTCGTAAATGCCGGAAAGTTTGCTGACAACAAAACTCGCTTCCATTAATCCGCGCACGGCAAGCAAAAGATTGCCCGCCCGATCGCCTAAGTTTGAGCCGAGACCGACGTAAGCTGTAATGACTTCCGTTTCCACTTTGTTATTTTTTTACTAAAATTAAAAGAACTTCAAAAGTTTGCGAAAAATTTCGGCACTGTGCCAATTTATTTTCTTATTCTACACTATCTTTTACTTTTCCGTTTTGAAATGTTTCAATAGAATTGATTAGAAATTCCAGCAATGCGTTTTTGAAAAACGCATTCGGGCGGACGAGAGCGTGTTCCGTCTTGACAAAAATAACACGCCGAAACGAATGCCGCGTAGAAAATTTCGTAACAGCCAACGGTTTGAACCGTCAAACGAGCGTTCTTTCCAAGAATATATTTCAAATCAACCCGCGCCGCAGACTTCGCGGAGCGAACTCTTACGTTTAATTCGCGGCGGCGAAGACACTTACCTCGAACTCAAAGTAAAACTCTCAAATCCGGATAAAATTGCCAAAGGAATTGTCGCGCTTGCCAACACCGACGGCGGCACGATGATTTTCGGCGTGAGCGACCAATTACGCGTCGAAGGTGTCAAAAATGCCGAAGGCGTGCAGGAAGAACTGGCGCGAATCTGCCGCGAAGAGATTTTTCCACCGGTTTTGCCGCTTCTCGATTGTATTTCCTTTGACAACGGAAGGCGGATTGTCGCACTTGACATTGAAGGCAAACGCCGTCCGTATCGGACGCGCGACGGCAGATTTTATCTGCGTTTCGGCGCGGAAAAGCGCGAAGTTGCCCGCGAAGAATTATCCGTCTGGCTCAACGAAATCCGCCCGCTCGTCTATGAAAATATTCCTTTGCCAAATGTCGGCGAAAACGATTTTGACGACACGATTTTATGGAGTTTTGCGGGTGCGTTTGACGATGATGTTTTGAAAAACGATTTATATCAGACAAGCACTTTCTTAAAAAAAGATTTACTTTTGGCAATCGGCAATGCGGACGATTTTATGCCGACGGTTGCCG
>JACCYR010000128.1 GCA_013696385.1 Acidobacteriota bacterium | reverse complement strand
GTATAAGAACGGTCAATTTTGTCGTAAAACCAAGAATTTTTGGAAGAATGGTCTTTGGTCTTCGGTCTTCGGTCTTCGGTTGTCGCTAACATTCCGTCATCGTAAATTTCGTCGGAAACATCCGACTCCGGACTTTGGACTTTGGACTTTGAACTTTTTATCCATCGCGCCGCGAGCATCGGCGTTAAGATAAATGAAACAATGAAACTAACGGCAATCGCCGCCGCCGAAGTCAGACCGAATGACGACATAAACCTGCCGACGATGCCGGTCATAAAGCCGACGGGAATAAAGACGGCGAGCAATGAAAGCGTGGTCGCCAAAACCGCCAGACCAATTTCGCGTGTTCCTTCAATCGCCGCCTGAAAAGGATTCATTCCCTTTTCTTCGACATAGCGATAGATGTTTTCCAAAACGACAATCGCGTCGTCAATCACAATGCCGACCATCAACGTTAAGGCAAGCATCGTCATTTGATTGAGCGAATAACCTAGCGCGGCAATGGCGGCAAAAGCAGCAATAATCGAAACCGGAATCGCTAAAGCGGCAATAATCGTCGTGCGGATATTCCACAAAAACAAAAATACGACGATTGCGGCAAACAAACCACCGAGAACGAGATGTTCTTCAATCGCGGCAAGCGAATTTTCGATAAATTCCGATTGGTCGCGCGTTACGGCGACCTTTAAATCCGGCGGAAGAGTCGGAATAATTTCCGCCATTCTCTGCTTAACGTCTTGAATTAGTGCCACCGTATTTGAACCGGATTGTTTGCGAATGGCGACGAAAACCGATGGAACACTATCGAGCGATGCCGCCGTAGTCGGGTCAACGCCGCCGTCCACGACACGCCCGACATCTTTGATTTTGACCGGAAAACCGTTGCGCGTGGTGATAACAACGTCGTTAAATTGGTTGACATCGGTGATTTTGCTGAGTGTGCGTAACGCCGTTGTGGTTGCGCCTTCGTTGACCGAACCGCCCGGCGATTCCGTGTTTTGCGCTCTGATAGCATTGGAAACTTGCGTAACCGAAAGATTATAGGCGCGAAGTCGGTCGGGATTGATAAAGATTTTTATTTCGCGCTGGCGCGCGCCGAAAATTTGGACTTCGCCAACTCCGTCGGCGTTTTCAATTCGTTCTTGAATTTGATTCTGCACCAAATCAGTCAGTTCCACGATATTGCGCGGCGCACTAACGGCATAAATTAAAACTGGCTGCGAATCAGGATCTGATTTACGAACAGTCGGCGGGTCAGCGGTTTCCGGCAGACGATTAATAATACCGCTAAGTTTTTGCTGAATTTCCTGATAGGCTTGGTCGGGGTCTTTTTCAAGATTAAACGTCAGCGTTACGTTTGAACGACCTTGCGAAGAAGTCGAGCGCATTTCGTCAATTCCGGGAACGGTGTTGACCGCGCCTTCGATGATGTCGGTTACTTCGCTTTCCATTTGCTCGGGAGCTGCGCCCGTATTAGAAGTCGAAACTGAAACCGTCGGCAAATCAATCTTCGGAAAGCGGTCAACGCCGAGCGTAAAAAAACTAAACCCGCCGACAACCGTTAAAAACAAAACAATAACGGTGGCGAAAACCGGACGATGAACACATATTTCAGCTAACCATTGCATATTCTTTTAAGTCTCAAGTTTCAAGTCTAAAGTCGCAAATCCAAAGTTTTAAGTTTCAAGTCCAGAAAACGATTTTGACTTGGGACATTGAACTTGGGACTAAAACTGCACTTCCGCTCCTTCATAAAGCTGCTTCAAATTACTCGTTGCAATTGTTTCATCAGCATTGACACCTGACAAAATCTGCACAAAATCATTTTCTTCCGTTCCGAGCTGCACAACGCGCAATTTCGCCACGCCTTCCTGAATCACGAACACACGGTAAGATTGTGTGCTTTGGTCATCATAAACTGCTGATTTTGGCACAAAAATGCCGATATTTCCGCCTTGCCTGATAATTCGCGCCGTAACAAACATTCCCGAACGCAAAGCGTTATCGCCATTTTCAATCTGCGCTTCGACGACCGCCGAGCGCGAAGTCGGGTCAATCGCCGGATTTATTGCCGTAACCGTGCCGCCGAATCTGCGGTCTTTGTATGCGTCAACTTCCAGCGATACGGCTTTGCCAATGGAAACATACGGCACGTCCGACTCGGCAACCTGCATTTGAAGTTTGATTGGATTTGTCCGCAAAATTGTCGCCACCGGCGTTGAAGACGTTACATATTCACCGACCGCCGTCGGACGTTCGCTGATAAAACCCGAAAAAGGCGCGCGAATAATCGTATCGGTAACTGCTTGCTGTGCCGTCGCCACTTGTGTCTGCGCCGCTTCAACGGCGGCTTGTGCGCCTTTTATTGCTTGATTATTTAATTTGGCGGCGTTGACGGCGGCTTCGAGTTGTTGCTTCGCGGCATTGACGCGGGCGCGAGCCGTATCGCGGTTTGTGCGATAAGTTTCGTAAGTAATCATCGCCACATCTCCCGTTTCGACCAAATCACGATAGCGTTTTTCATTTGCTTCGGCTTGGCGAAGTTCGGCAAGCACCTGTTCATAATTAGCGTTGGCGGCGCGGACTTCGGGAATCGTGCTGGAATTGAAAGTTCCATTTGCCGAAAGACCTAAACGCACTTCGGCTTGACGGACAGCGGATTGTGCTTGCTTGACACCGGCTTGGGCTTCCGCCAGCCGAAGCCGTGCATCTTTGTCGTCAATTTTGGCAATCACGCTTCCGCGTCCGACAAATTCACCAACATTGGCATAAATATTGACGACTTTTCCTGCAACTTTCGGCGCAATGTCGGATGTTTCGTCCGCCACAAGGCTGCCCGTTGTTTGAATAACTGCGGGAACTTCGCGGGAAATTGCTTTATCGACCGTTATCGCTGTCGGTGCTTCTGTGCTGCCTTGATTATTGTTGGCGTTTTCTTTTTTTGCGTTTTCCGCTTCGGATTTATTGCAGGCAAGACACAGCGCAAACGCGAAAATTACGAGCAGCAATTTAAAATTCGCCTTTTGCTTAGTCAGATGGATAAATCGCATAAAATTTCTTTAACCCTTTAAGTATCCACAATTGTATTATAATCAGATGAACAAACCGAAAATTCATTGTGTAAATTTTTGTAAAGGAAACAATTTTTCGTTGATTTATTATCTTTCACTTAGCGGATTGCGGAAAACTCAAGATAAAGTTATAAACTTTAATAAACATTTAAAAGAGGTAAAAATATGCAGCAAATAACGGCAACCGAATTAAAACAAAAAATGGACAATGGCGAAGATGTTCAATTGATTGATGTGCGCCAGCCCGACGAATACGCTTTTGCCAAAATTGAAGGCGCGAAACTCATTCCGCTTGGCGAAATTATGAAAAGAATGGACGAAATTGACGAAACCAAAGAAACCATCATTCATTGCAAAATGGGCGGACGAAGCGCGAAAGCCATTGAAGCTATGCAAAAAACCGGCTTTAAAGGCGACTTGAAAAATCTTAAAGGCGGGATTACGGCGTGGTCAAATGAAGTTGACGCGAGTGTTCCGAAATACTAAATGATATGCTTAAAAATAAAAAACACAGATTTCATTGCTTGGCACATTGAATTTTTAAGGCTGATTTTCCTGTTATTTTCATTGACACTAAACGTAAAAGCGTATCATTTTTGGGAAATTCTTGACTTGCGCTGAAAATTTCAATTGCAACCGATTTTTCAAATGGCTCAAAAATGTCATGGTTCATCATCAATCATTTATCAATTATCAGTTGTCTGATGTCAAATGTTGACTGAAAACCAATAACTGATAAACTTGTTTCTAACCAAGGAGTATTTTTACGAAAAATGTCATTAGTAATTTACACAAAACCGGGTTGTCCGTATTGCGACAAAGCCCGTGATTATTACAACGAAAACAACATTGAATTTGCCGAATATGACGCGCAGAACAATCCTGAGCGAAAAAAAGAAATGCTCGAATTTTCGGGCGGCGATTTGGTTGTGCCGTGCATTGTTGAAAACGGCGAATATATCCAATCAGGCTGGGGCGACCCGTTGCGTGGTTGAACCGTTACATCTGATTAATCGGCAGTTTGCCGATACTTTTATTTTGGATTTTAGATTTTGGATTTTGGGTTAAATTTTGGTTCTGAAGTTCTTAATCGTTATGCCTGTGCTTTCCTATTCCGAAAGCAAAAGTTAGAATACTCTCCGGCAATCCAAAATCTAAAATCTAAAATCCAAAATCCGATATGGTTGGCGAGAACATTAACCAATACAAAATTTTAGAAAAAATCGGCGCGGGCGGACAAGGAACTGTCTATAAAGCGCAGGATACAAAACTTGACCGGACGGTTGTCATCAAAGTTCTGCCGCCGGAGTTGACTCAAAAAACCGCCAATTTCAAACGCTTTGAACGCGAAGCCCAACTCTGTTCGCAGCTCGACCACCCAAATATCTGCACGATTTACGATTTTCACGAAGACGACGGCGTTTTTTATATTGCGATGCAATATGTCGAAGGCAAAAACGTCCGCCAACTCGTTGATGGTCGTCCGCTTAATTTGAAAAGTGCGCTCTCAATCGCTATTCAAGTCTGCGACGCGCTTGCTTATACACACTCGCGCGGCATCATTCACCGCGACATCAAAGCGGGAAATATAATGGTATCGGACACCGGACAGGCAAAAATTCTTGATTTCGGTTTGGCAAAACTTCTGCAAGACGAGCCTGCCGCGCATACGACAGGTTTAGACCGCATGGAAATTACCGAACTCGGTATTCCTTACGGCACGGCAACTTACGCCGCACCGGAACAAGCCAAAGGTGAAAAAACCGACCACCGCGCCGACATTTTTTCAACCGGCGTTTTGCTTTACGAAATGCTGACCGGAATCTGGGCGTTTCAAGGTAAAACCGTTCACGACGTGCGCCACCAAGTCCTTTACGGAACGCCGACCCCGATTGCCGAAATGCGAAGCGAGCCGTTTCCGCCACATCTTCAGGAAATTATTGACAAAGCCTTAGCCAAAGCACCGATTGACCGTTATCAGGAAATATCAAAAATGCGCGATGATTTGCGCGGCGTTTTGCAGGAAATTTCGGGAATGCCCGCTTTCCAGAGCGATATTTTCGCGCCGCGTCATCTAGAAGACAATCCGGTTATACGCGCTTGGAATTGGATAACCGGCAAATCCAGCTTAGACAATTCGCTGCAACGCTCAACTTCCATTTCACTGTCCCCGACTTTTTCGCCAGACACGACTTTAACTATAACCGGACAAGAGAAAAAAAGCGTGGCAATTCTGCCGTTTAAAAATTTGAGCCAAGACCCAGCATCAAATTTTTATGAATTTGCTTTAGCCGACGCGGTAATTACGGAACTCGCGCAGCTTCATTCATTAATCGTGCGTCCGAGTTCGGTCATCGCCAAATATCAGGGCAAAGAATTCGACCCACGCGAGGTCGGCAGAGAACTGCGCGTTCACGCCGTTCTATCGGCGAGTTTTTTGCGGGCAGGCGACAAATTGCGCGTTACGGCACAGCTACTCGACGTTTTAACGGGTGATATTTTATGGAGCGACCGGATTGACGCGCAAGGCAGCGACATTCTGGCTTTGCAAGACATTATCGCCCAACGAATTCTTGACGGTTTGCGGCTCGAACTTTCCAGCACGGAGCAGGAAAAACTTGGTCGCCGTTCGACCGACAACCCGCAAGCCTATGAAGAGTTTTTGCGCGGACGCGACAATTTCGGCAGATTTATCTTCCGCACTTTGGCGACCGAAGACTGCGAGGCGGCAATCGCCAATTTTAAACGCGCTATCGAACTCGACCCGCATTTTGCACTGGCGCATAGCGGTTTGGGCGCGTGTTATGCAAATCGCGTGTTTAAAGGAATGGGCGATGCTGAAGATTATACTTACGCCGAAGCCGCCTTTAGCCGAGCCTTTTTCTACGACCCAAATGTTGTCGAAGCGCGGGTTTTAATGGTGTTGATTTATCTATCGCGCGGCGAAAAGAAAAAAGCGCGGACAGAAATCAAACTTCTTCATGAGCAATTTCCAAACGAAGCACCGCTTTATTTTGTTAAAGGCACAATGCACCGGCTTGACGGCGAACATGACGAGGCTTTGAAGGCATTTGAAAAATTGGTGCGGCTTGACCCGGCAGCGCAGACGGTGGCTTCTTACAATCGTTCACGTATCTTTCTTTACCGAGGTCTTTATGACGAAGCGATGCGCGAACTCGACAAAGGCGCGGCAATCGAACCAAATCATCCGATGATTAGAATTTTCCGTTCGACTGTGCTGTTTTATCGCGGCGATACCGACCAAGCGATTAAGCTAATGGAAGAAGTCTTGCGAGAAAATGAACAAATGGACGGCATTCGTTCACTTTACGCAATTTTTCTGGCTAATGTCGGAAGACGCGACGAAGCCCGGGCGCAATTGACGGAAGAAGCGCGGGGTTTGGCAAAAGCCGACCACGATATGGCTTATTGGATGACTTCCGCCAACGCTCAACTTGGGGAAATAGACGAAGCGTTTTACTGGATGGAACGCGCCATCAAACTCGGCAACGAAAACAAGCCGTGGTATGAAAATGACAAACTTCTCGCGCCGCTTCGCCAAGACCCGCGTTTTAATGAACTGCTCAAAAAAATTGACGAAGATAATTAAGCACCCCAACAGAAATAGATTAAACCATCATTTGATGAAATTGGATTTTATATTCCAATCCGATATTGTTGAAGATAGCTTTTACTTTCTTTTTGAACTTGGCAAACGAACTGTAATCAGTCGGTCTGAGCCATTCGTATTTCGCCTTGCGCCAGAAGGTTTCCGCCAAATTCAAATGCGGCGAGTATTTCGGCAAAAAGAAAACATATAAATCTTTTTCCATCCATCTTTCAACGGCTGTCAAAAACTTTTCCGACCGATGCGTCGGCGCATTATCTAAAACTAAAACGGTCGGTTTCTCCACATATTTGCAAAAATCATCGAGAACGCGAATCAGAAAGTTTGAATTGATATTTTCCGCACTTTCATATGTCAAACAGAAATTATCGGGTCGAAATACACCAAACAAATTTATCTTCTTATCGCGCTGCGGAAATATCTTGATTCGTTCCCCTTTCGGCGACCAGCCGTAAGGCAATTTCGGATTCATCGAAAACGCGCTTTCATCCCCGAAATATAAATCAATCCAACCAAGCCGATAAAATTCCCACAAACGCTTTAAGACTTCTTCTTTTTCGGCTCGCTCGACTGCCACTTGCCGACTCTTGAGCCACGTTCTTGCCCGACAAAATCGGTAACCATTTTTTTTAGAAAGCGTTTCAAGGTTTCCGGGTGCATCTGTAAATCTAACCCTTCGTCGAGCGCGGCAATCACCGTTTTGACCGAGTTCGGATGTTTTTCGATTTCAGCTTTGACGAGCCGCAAATGTTCGGCATTCTGCTGTGATAAGATCGGCGGTCGTCCGCGCCCCGCTCTCGTCCGCAAACCTTCAATGTCTTCTTCCAAATAGCGTGTCAGCCAATTGTTGATGACCATCTCGCAGCAGCCCACTACTGCGGCGATTTCCAAAGAGGTTCGCTTTTCGCTTTTCAGCAAAATCATCTGACACCGCTGGCGGAAAGTATGACTTTTGCCATTTCGATAACCTTTCTCAAGTTCGGCGCGTTGCTCATCACTTAATGCAATGACTTTTATTTTACCCATCTCAAGAAATAGTCTAACCTATTTCTGTTGGGGTGCTTAAGTAATCGTGCAGAATTAGATTAGACAAAAAAGTATTAAGTTCCAACTTTAGTTGGCTTTTATTTTGCGAAGAGCCAACCTTTAGGCGCAAACTCAAAACGCTCGTGCCTAATTTTGAACAATTACTTATGTAATTGGATACATTTGTAAGAAATTACAAGAAGAATCTCAATCTACTAGATAAAGCTACACTGCTTTATCTGCAATAAAATTATCGCTTAATTTTATTAGCTGCATCATATTATTATGAAACAAACTTTCCTTCTAGTTATAGTTTTGGCACTGCTTTCAACTACTTGTTTGGCTCAGATAACCCGACGAAATCAAACTGCGCCAGTGGTTCGTGAATTTACGGATGCATCCGATGAAATCAAATATTATCTGACGGAAGCCAGTTATTCAAAAAGAGATTATGACGTAATTTATCCTGACGAAGAACAAATTAATCGTCTTCACCTACTGGCAAAAGAACATAAGGATTTGTTTTTGACGGCAGCTAAAAATGAACTAGAAAAGGCTTCGGTAGATAAGACCAAACATTTGGTCAGAATCTTAATTCTAGCCGGAACTGAAGATAACCGTCCGCTTCTGGCTTTATTTACGCCACAGAGCTTAAAGAACACTTTTTCACGAAATAGTTATGCGATTACCTTTACCTTGAATGATTATCTAAAGTTTGGTTACAACAGACCTGAGAGCATCTATGTAATTGAAACACTTGCTGCCCTCAAGTATTACTCGGCTGTTCCAAATATTACGCGAATGCTTAATGAAAGCAGTAATCCGAACCTTGAAAAAACAATGAAGGTGCTGATTGATTTGAAGGCTTCAAACGAAATTGCCGAATTTGTGCAGACAAAAATACTTGAAGAATTATGCGACAAAAACGGTTACGGAGTAGTTTATGGC
This sequence comes from Acidobacteriota bacterium, assembly GCA_013696385.1. Lineage (GTDB taxonomy): Bacteria > Acidobacteriota > Blastocatellia > Pyrinomonadales > Pyrinomonadaceae. The sequence goes on along the minus strand of JACCYR010000128.1, from coordinate 4,849 downwards.
ATTGCCTTAAACAAAGTATTTGAGACCATGCAGATACTTTCCGAAGATTCGGATTCCTCTTGTTTTACGCCGACAGCCCGCCAACCGATGCCGACGCGCACCGAGAAAATTGGTTTTTGCTGATGAATTTGTTTGAATTGAAGACTTGGGTGAAAGGGGTTTTCCTGCCACAAACAATATGCTTCACGCGCCCAGCGTTGGATTTGGGCTGGCAGATTTCAAACGCTCTCCAGAATTTTTCGCCTGCGTGTGATTTCACAAAACTTCTTCGAGCGGTTTGGTTTCTCCGTTCTGAAAATCGGCGATGGCTTCGTCCGCCAACTGCGAAAGTTCATCTTGCGACGCGGCGAAACTCTCGTCCCATTTGGCTTCGGCGCGAATATCTTCGAGCAATCTTTCGGCAATCATATTTTGCATCGTCGTCGGCAGTCTTGATGCTTCGCTAAATGCTTTTTCCAAAAGTTTAGTCATAACCTGATTCTACACAACGATTTATTTTGTCTCAAGAATAAACAATAGTAATTTGTTTTGAATGATAGGAAGATAACGCTTACAATGTGAAGGTAGCGGATTTTCACCAGGGAGAAATTTGATTGCGGCTGAAAGAAAATTAAAACCGCTCGCCGCTTGAAACAATTTGAAAAAATAAAAACGAACATAAGGGAGGAAAAATAATGCAAGAAACAGAAATTGAAAAACGCTTTGTCAATCTGGACGAGAGCGAAAAGTCAGATAATTATAATTTTGAACATTTCAAAACGAAAATTCTTTTACACGACGTGCAGCTAACCGTCGAGGCTCGCGGCATTGAGCCGGGCGCAATTGCGCCAGATTTTGAATTGCCGCAAGTCGGCAGTGGCTCGCTCCGCCTGAGCGATTTGCGCGGGCGACCGACAATTCTTCATTTCGGCTCATACAGTTGACCGATAACCGCCGGCTCGGTCGAGCCGCTTAGAAAGCTTTATCAAAACTGGAACACAGAAGTTAATTTTGTTGATGTCTTAATTCGTCAGGCGCATCCCGGACCCGGAGCCGAGCCGTATCGCAGTTTTGAACAAAAATGGCGCGACGGAGAAAAATTTAAGGGCGAAGAAGACATTCTGTATCCGGTTTTGGTTGATGATTTACAAGGCACGGCGCATCAGGTTTACGGCGGGCTTGCCGACCCGACGTATTTGATTGACGCAGACGGGCGCGTTTCCTTTTACAATATGTGGACGCACGCGCCGACCTTGCACGAAGCGATTGAAGAATTGTTAAATCAAGGCGGACGCGGCGTGGTCAAAGGCGGAACGCACCGCATGCCGCATCTGCTCGCCACTATTACAGACGGCTGGAAGGGACTCAGGCGCGGATTTCCGCAGAGTGCGGTTGAACTAGAATTATCGGCACCGGGAATGGCAAGCGGACCTTGGCTCGGCTATCAGCTTCGTTCGCTGCTTGCGCCGCTCACGTTGCGCGGCAAACCACTTCCGCCAGCAGTTAAATTCGGTTTGGCGGTCGGAACAGGCGCATTGTTCGCGCTTGGCATGTGGGCGTTGACGCGCAGAGGTGATAATCGTAATTCTGGGAGATGATTGCGCGTAAATATTTTTGGAGACTGGTTAAAAAACTCAAACGACAAGGTTTAGCCGCAAAAATAATGTTCCGAGTTCACGCTTGCGGCGTGTAAATGATTGAAAGCAAGCAGATTAAAGTTGAAACTAAAAACGCTTGAACATTAAAAGAACGAGAACGAAACTTCGCTCTCGTTTTTTTGTTATAATCAGCTTTTTTATGAAACCAAAGCAAACATCTTATCCGCGCGGCAAAATCAAAATTCTGCTGCTCGAAAACATCAGTGATTCGGCGGTCGAGGAATTAAAACAAGGCGGCTATGTCGAAATCAAAAGATTTTCGGGCGCGTTGAGCGAAGCGGATTTAATCAAAGAAATCAAAGGCGTTCACATTTTGGGCATTCGCTCAAAAACGCAGATTACGGAAAAAGTAATCGAAATGGCAGATAAACTTTTGGCAATTGGCGCATTTTGCATCGGCATTAATCAAGTTGATTTGAAAGCCGCAACTAAAAAGGGTATCGCCGTTTTTAATGCGCCATATTCAAACACGCGCTCAGTTGCGGAATTAATAATCGGTTTGTGCGTAATGCTGATTCGCAAAATTACGGATAAAAACATTGCAGCGCACAAAGGCGTTTGGCTCAAAGAAGCGACGGGAAGTTTTGAATTGCGCGACAAAACTTTGGGAATCGTCGGTTACGGTAATATCGGCTCGCAGGTTTCGGTGATGGCGGAGGCGTTGGGAATGAATGTCGTTTATTATGACGTTTTGACGAAACTTCCGCACGGCAACGCTAAACAAATTCGCAACTTAAAAGATTTATTAAAGCAATCAAATATCGTAACTTTGCACGTGCCAAGCGACGCAACAACGCGCAATATGATAAACGGAAAAACGCTTTCGGCGATGCAAAAGGGAACAATTCTTCTCAATTATTCACGCGGCGATGTGGTTGATTTGGACGCTTTGAAAATTGCCATCGAAAACGGCACGATTAGCGGCGCGGCGATTGACGTTTTCCCCGAAGAACCGGAAAAAAACGGCGATAAATTTGCTTGTGATTTGCAGAATCTGCCGAATGTAATTTTAACGCCGCACATTGGCGGTTCAACCGAAGAAGCACAGGCAAATATCGGCTTGGACGTTACGGCGAAACTAATAAATTACACGGAACTCGGCACGTCAAACGGTTCGCACACCGTTCCCGCCGTTAATCTGCCGCCGCAAGCCGCAGCGCATCGCGTCCTACACATTCACCAAAACATTCCGGGCGTTTTGGGCGAAATAAACTCGAAATTATCTGAAAAAGGCATTAACATTTTAGGGCAATATCTCAAGACCAACGAAGAAATCGGTTATGTGATTTTAGACGTTGACACCGAACTTTCGCGGAAAGCCTTCGATATTTTGAAAGAAGTCAAAGGAACAATTAAAACGAGAATGGTCTATTAAAATTCTCTCGAAAAACTGAAAGTTAAAAGTTATCGCACGCGAAATGCAAATTCTTTAAAATTGTTATTAAATCAAAGGCGGAAAGATTCAGACTGAAGAATTTGATTTTTTGTTTGGTGGTTCAATTACGATTGCTGCTAAGAAGGTAGAATCCACCAGATAACACAAAGAAAACCTAAAGCAATTTTTGGTGAAACTCGTGCCGTTTCTCCGATAAAGTTTATGGAAAACAATCCGGAATTATCGCTTTTTCTGCCCGTTTTGAACGAAGAAGAAAATTTGCGTCCGATGCACGCAAAGATTCAGGCGGCGTTAAACTCTTTGGGAAAAACGGCGGAAGTGATTTATGTTGATGACGGCTCGACGGATAAATCTCTGCAAATTTTGAAGGAAATTGCGGCGGAAGATTCGCGTGTTCGTGTGATTTCTCTCCGCCGAAATTATGGGCAGACGGCGGCGATGAGCGCGGGAATTGACGCGGCAAAAGGTGCAATTTTGATTCCGATGGACGCAGATTTGCAAAACGATCCGAAAGATATTGCACGGCTTTTGGAGAAATTGGACGAAGGTTACGATGTTGTTTCCGGCTGGCGTAAAAATCGGCAGGATAAATTGGTTTCAAGGAAAATTCCTTCGTGGATTGCTAACAGCGTTATTTCAAAAATCGGCGGCGTTCCGCTTCACGATTACGGTTGCAGCTTAAAAGCATATCGGCGCGATGTGATTCAGGACGTAAAACTTTACGGCGAAATGTACCGCTTTATCCCGATTTACGCAAGCTGGGCGGGCGCGCGAGTCGCGGAAATTCCGGTTGACCATTACGCCCGCATGCGCGGCAAATCAAAATACGGAATATCGCGCACGCTCAAAGTTGTGTTCGATTTGATGACAATAAAATTTATGGCTTCGTATCAGACGAAACCGATTTACGTTTTCGGCACGTTTGGTTTAATCGCGTTTTTGCTTTCGACGTTTGCGGGGCTTTGGGCATTCGCGCTGAAGTTTATTTACGGCGTTTCATTTATCTTAACGCCTCTGCCCGTGATTGCAATTGTGCTGCTGGCAATCAGTATGCAATTCTTTTTGATGGGACTTCTAGCAGAAATGCTCGTGCGGACGTATCACGAATCGCAGGCGAAAGCAATTTATACGGTGCGCGAGAAGATTGGTTTTGAAAATGAGCAGTAAAGGACAAATTTGCCTGTGTTAAAACCTTGACTGCTCGCAATAGAGGTTGTTTTTACGCTTTGCAAATCGAAACTGATCCTGCCTGTTTGTGCCGACGTTTTTTCTGCTGCAAATTGCTTGGTATATGATCGTGAATCCTTTGCCGCGTTTCATCTGCTTGCCACAACCGCAAGTAATAATAAGTTGACCACTTCTCGGAAATCAACTTTGTGAGATTTCTGCCGGTTGCTTCAAGGGAAGGAAATCTTTGATATGATTCTACTGACTATCAGTTAATTCAATCGGATATTTTTTGTTAATTCTAAAATTTTCGGATTGATTATCATTACTTATCTCTTTTCCAATAGTTTTCCAACCGCGTTTTTTAATTGCAACTTGAATATCGTTCGCTTGATTTTTCCTTGTTTGCTCACAAATACACTCTCCCTATTAACTAACGCACATTTACCATTGCTTTTGTATTAAATAATTTTTCAGTCAATCTGACTGATTTTCTTGCATAAAGTTTTTGATTTGATACAAGTGATAGATGTCAGCAGGCAATTTTATTTGTTAAACTGTTATAGTTAGAATGGTTTTATGGAACTGACACTTGCCATCACGGGCGCATCTGGCACGATTTACGCCTATCGAACGCTGCAGCTTTTGG
>JACCYR010000127.1 GCA_013696385.1 Acidobacteriota bacterium | reverse complement strand
TTTTTTCAATTTTAGGTTACGCGCAAACATCGGGTGATGTAATGCGCGAGCGCGTAGCAAAAGCTAAAGCGTTTATTGCGGTCAGAAATTATAACGCCGCCATCTACGAACTCGAAAACATCCGGCGCGAAACAAGCGACCCGACCGTTAACGGCGTTATCAATGTTTTGCTGATGAATTCTTATCTTGAGCAGGGCGATTATTCTCGCGCTCAGGATTTTCTCAAAGAACTTTCTAATTCCCCGAAAATTAATAAACAAGGCGGTTCGGCAAATTATTTCGCCGTCGCCGGACAAGTCGTAAAAGGGGCGCGAAACCAGCTTGAACGCTATCGTTCGCTCGGTTTGAGCGTATCTGACCGCACTTTGCCGATTGAAGCCTCGGTTGATGTCCAAAAAATGCGCGAAACGCTGGAATTGATTGTTGAACAATCAAAAGTTTTGGGCAAAGATAAAGATAAAACTTCCGATGCGATAGCTTTGCTTGATGAGGCAACCAACGTCAGAAGCACTTTGGCAAAAGATGATTACGATGCCAATCGTTGGAAAACCGAAGCCGCTGATGTGCGTGAATCGATGGCAAATTCACGCAGCATCATTGTCAATGCAGTCAATGAACCGCCAACCGAAGCAAGCCAATCGGAAAAAAACACGGCTGTTTTGAATCTGCCGCCGACTAATCCGAATATGATGACTGAAGCGAAAACGGCTTCAGCAAATCCGACTTTTAAATCTGTTCCGAATTCTTCCGCCGATAAATCAATTGCCAATTCAGCCCAGCCCATCAATTCTAAACCTCTAGGCGAAACAGTAGCGAAAACAGAAAAACCAACCGTCGCCGAAACGCCGAAAGAAGAAAAAAAGAAAACGGACGAAACCCAAAAACCGGCATCCGAAGAAACAAAAAACTCGTCTTTGGCGGCAAGAGAACGGCGCGTTGAAAATGAAGCTGTAAAAAACACTTCTGGTCAGATTAAAACAGAAACTGTTGCAAATAATACGGAAAAGCCGGAAGCTAATTCGCCGATGGCGGTTGGTTCGCTGATTGGATATGCCACCCAAAAGCCTAATCCGGTTTATCCGCCGACGGCAAAAAGTATGCGAATGACGGGCGTTGTTAAAGTTGAAGTGGTTATTGATGAGCAAGGACAAGTTGCAGCGGTGCAAAACACGAGCGGACCTTCCCTGCTTCGCGGAGCGGCGACCGATGCCATAAAAAAATGGAAATTCAAGCCATTTGTCCGCGCCGGTGAACCGGTTAAAGCGACGGGTTTCGTTAGTTTTAATTTTAGTTTATAAAAGGCAGCTAAATTTAATTTGCTTGCAAACAGTGGTTTAAGCATAACCACTACTTTTTGTTTGACTTTAATGGAAGAAATTTATGGTCTGGTATTTCGCGGTAGAGTGTTTCTCGGTTCTTGTGAGTTTTGATTAGGTCTTTCTCCCCGATTGTTTGTGCCTGCTCTGGGATTTATGATACTTGTTCCCGCACCGCGGAAAAGCGGCGTAAAAATCCACTTGCTGTGGTTTTCGATGCCGTAGTAAGCAATGATGGAAGTGTTTCGGCTTTGACTAGCAACACCGATAAATGGCGTATTGTCGGTTGAATCTTCGATTTCTTCTTCGTCGGCTTCTTTGACCTCGCTTTCGCTTTGACTGTTGATGATGTTAACAAGCCCCCTGGCAGCAAAATTGTCGAGATATTGACTGGAACTTGGCGGCAAAACCCCGTTATTGTAAGTTTGCATACGCTTGGCGAAGTTGATAAACGCTTGACCGTTGACTTTTATCAACCGCCATTTACCATCTTCGGAAAGTGGATCAACGGCTGCTGAAGCTCGCAAAATCTGCCGTTTTTTCGTGCCTTGCGGCAAACCTTCGAGCAAATCGTCCATTGAATCGGGAAGTTTTGTTCCCCGATAAAATTCAACATACTGTCTGATGGCACTGGCAACTTCTTCGCCGCGTCGGATTGCTTCGAGTTCCTTTTCGCGCTGAACGCCCAGTTGAACGGCTGGAGCAACCGCGAGAAGCGCAATCGCAAAGAGCGTCATCACCGCCATTACCGCGATTAAAGACATTCCCTTTTGTTCTTTGTCCTTTGTCCTTTGTCCTTTGTTTGCTTTTCTCCAACTGACAACTGACAACTGACAACTGACCACTTTTTTAGTTGTCGCCGTCGTCGTCTTCATCATTATCATCCTTTTTTGGCGGTGGCGGCTGTTGCTGCGGCGTTGGGTTGTAACGCGGAATTCCGCCCGGAATGCCCGGAATTTCGCCTTGCGGCGGAATATAGACCGGCACAGACGGATTGGGATTATACAAATTATTCTCGCCGCGCCGCGGAATACCATTTGGAGAATTTAAGTTCGGCGAACTCGGATTGTTTGAAGAGGTATTTTGTCCGGGTTCAGGGCGATAAAGCGCAAGTCTGTGCCGAAATCCTAAATTCACGTCTTCAAAAATCGTTTCGGCAGCTGAAATACTGACCAGACGGAAACGTCCGTTGACAACATCATTTAAACGCGCACTAATCGGCGTTTGTTTTCCTTCTTCCTGAAAATATGCCGTGTCGTTGTTGTAACGCTTTCGCGCAATCATCCCGATATATTGAAACTTCGGTGTCGGCGGTGCTTGGACGGTCAGCGAAACCTGATTTGAATAAAGTCTGCCGTCCGGCGTGCGAACCATAATAAATCTATCGCCGGCATCGCCAATCAGATTTGACGGAATATCTGCCACGAGTTTTTGCGAGCTGATATAAGTTGTCGGCAGTTCGCTCCCGTTAAATAAAATCACCGAATCAGGCGTAAATTTATCGCCGTTGACTTCAAGACGAAAAGTTTTTGAACCGGAAAAAACATTTTGCGGCGTTACAAAACCGACCAGAAGCGGTGGTATCGGTGTCGGAACCGGAGTCGGTTCGGGTGTTGGCGGTTTGATAACAACATCAGGCGTAACATACGGAGTCGGCGGCGGCGGCTCGTAAAACGCAAAGATGTTTCTGCCCGCGTCCGGCGCGTAAAACGAACTCGGATTATAAACAACCGGCGTGGTTGTATAAAGAAAATTTTCTTCCTCTTGGCTTGGAAGCGAAGAATTTTGCGTATCGCCGTTTGCCGTTGAAATTTTCGGTGTCGGCGTTGCTGAAACATTGACGCTGACGGAAGGCTTTTTAGAGCCGAAAAACATTCCGCCGAAAGTGTATGTCAGCGCAATCAAAGCCATCGCGCCAAGCACGATTGCCGCGATGATTTTGTTTCTTTCCGCCGGACTTTTCCCTTCAAAAATTTTCATCTTTCGCTATTATTGACTACTAACTTCCGTCTCCATCGGCTGAAAATTCGGACGGCGGAAATAAGCCGCCATTTCCAATCTCAGACTGACCGTTTCGCCGTGTGTTTTTCCGCGTGCCGGTTTTGCCTGCTGAGGCTGCACAATGGTTTGCTGCAAAGTCGGGTTTTGCGCAACGCCGAATTCGTTAGTCGGATTTATCTGGACGCTGTTGATTGACGCTTGCGTCGGCGCGTTTGTTGTGTTTTTATCTTCGTTTTCCGAAGGCTGCAGTTCAACCGCGCTAATTACAACAAACTGGTCGCTGGTTTCCATTTCTCTGATAAATCGGCGCAGATTTTGATAAGAACCTTCCACCGTCATCGTTACATAAACGCCCGGAAAAAGGCTCTGAAATTTTGCTCTGCTCTGTTCGCCCTCGGTTTTATTGCCGCTTTGATTATTGGAAATTTCCAACGGCGCGTAATCGGGTCCGGTCGTATTGACTAAACCGTAAGCTCCGATTAAACCGTTAATTCGCTGATAAAGTTCGGTTTTTCCAGTTGTCGGCAGTCGCAGAAAGCGCGTTTCAAAATCATTTACACTACCCAAAAGTTTGGCAACCTGAGTTTCCGTATCGGTAATATCGCCGTATTTCTTCCGCGCCGAAATCAACTCGGTTTCCAATTGGTCGCGCTTGACTCGGTTTTTTTCGAGTTCTTTCTGCGCCGGAAGAACAACCAGAACAACCAGAATTATCACCGCCAGAATCGCCAACATTCCCATGCCGACTGTGGCAATCTCCGTCGGACCCCACATTCCCGCATAAACTTTGCGTGGACGATTTTTCGGCACAATGTCAATTATCGGCTCTTTTTCGATGATAATTGTTTCGTCTTCGGTCAACAAAACGGTGCGAGTTTCTTCTTCGATGACAACCGCGTCATCTCTGGCTACGCCGTAATTGTTGACGATAATTTCCGATTCTTTTTTGTCTTCGGAATTTTCCGCCGATTCTATTGGTTTGAGGTCTTCGTTCATTTACTGATTTCCTCCGTTGGTTTGCGCGACATCGCTCGGCGCGGCGGGTGAATAACTGTTATACGGCGAATAGATAAGGTGCAAAGTGTATTCCGTGTAAGTTACACGCTCGGTTTTCTGCAAATCCTGCCCGCGCAGTTCGGCTTGAAAAATGCCGGAACTATTCATATTTCCAATCATCGTCATCACGCTTTGATAATCACGGCTTAAAACGCCAAACTCCAATTCGGCTTTGGTTTTGTCGCCATCCTTATAAACATCCTGAACGCTGATGCGCGAAACGCTGACACTGCCGGGCAGCAGAGATTCGATATCAGCGAACAGACGCGACCAACCGAAAGTTTTGTTGGCGACGAGTTTATGCGCGGCAACGAGCAATTCGCGCTGTTCGGGCGATAATTGCTGTTGAACCTGTTCGCCTTTGCCGTTTAACAACTGCAGTTCCGTTTCCATTTGCTCGATATCGGCTTTGGCGATTTCGTTTCGATTATTAATGTCGTTTAATTTAGCAAAGGAAAGCACCGCACCCGCTACGGCAAAAGCCAACAGAAGAAGCGCAAGCATATAAGGCAATGTCCGGTTGCGAAAAGGTTTGCTGGCAAGATTGAGTTTAGTAATCACGGTTAAAATATATCGAAACGCTTCGGGAAACGCTACTTTATAAACTACAATTTATTATTTTAGCACTAAAAAAAAGTTTTGTCCTTTGTCCGTCTTATTGTTTAATTTTCACTCTCAAAGGCGAATATGCAGACGAATAAAAGTTTTATGGCATAATGATAAGGTTTAGAATCTAATAAAATGTTAAATTATTAACCGATGAGATTGTTCTTAACTTTTCCCTTTTGCTTTAGTCCTTTTTGCTTTGTGCATATCGCTTGTCTTTCACGTTAGATTGAAAACAAAAGTTGCAAAAAATTATCTGCCGCGCAAAGGCGGGAATAAAGTATTTCAGACAAACTTTGCTAGAGTTTTATTAAAAAGCTAAATTCTAAAATCAAAAGTATAAATTTTTAATTCGACACATTTCAAAATTTCCCAGACAAGTTTTACTATAAGCAAGCGATGAAAATTCTCATTGTCAAACTCAGCAGTATCGGCGACGTGGTGCATACTTTGCCCGCGCTTGCCGCAATCCGTCGCGCTTTGCCGGACGCGGAAATATCTTGGGTAGTCGAGAAAGGCGCAGCGGAAGTTCTTCGCCACAACCGATTTTTAAGTCATCTTATTGAAATTGACACAAAAGCATTAAGACGCGAAAAAAGGATTGGCGAGATAATGTCGGCGGCGCGTCAGCAATTGCGCGGGCTTCGCACTTTAACCTTTGACGTAACGCTTGATTTTCAAGGTCTACTGAAATCTTCGACAATTGCTAAACTTGCCAAATCTAAAAAAATTTACGGATTTTCCAAGCAAAACCTGCGCGAACCTGCCAGCCGTTTTCTTTTGACAGACAAGATAAAAGTCGAACAAAAATCACACATTATCGTCAAAAACTTAAAACTTGCCGAACAGGCTTTGAACATTTTTGTTCCTGCAAATAATTTTGAATTTCCGATTTTTACTGATGAAAAACATAAGTCGGAGGCTGAAAAAATAATTGCACAAACGGGCGCAAACTTTGCGATTCTAAATCCGGCGGGCGGTTGGGTAACAAAACTCTGGCATGCGGAGAAATTCGGCGCGTTGGCTGATCGACTTTGGGAGGAAAACGGTTTAACTTCGGTTATTACGACCGCGCCGAGTGAAATAAATCTAGCCGAAAAAGTTTTGCAAAACAGCAAATCCGGCAAGATTCTGCTTGTTCAGCTAACTCTAAAAGGCTTTTACGAACTAGCCAAAAAAACCAAAATCTATATCGGCGGCGACACCGCGCCGACACATCTGGCGGTTGCGGCAAATGCACCGATTGTGGGCATTTTCGGTCCAACCGAATGGTGGCGCAACGGAAGCCCGAATAAAGACGATATTTGCGTCGAAAGAGCCGATATTTCCTGCCGCATAGATTGCCACCGACGAGTTTGCGACAACTGGATTTGTATGAATATTGAGGTTGAAACGGTTTTGCAGGCGGCACAAAAAAGGCTAGAATTATCAAGTAATGATTGATTGGCGAAAACATATTTATTCCGACGAAAAGATTTTGGTGGGAAAGCCCGTCATCAAAGGCACAAGAATATCGGTTGAACTAATTTTAGAACTGCTTTCAAACGGTTGGACAGAAGAAATGATTTTGGAAAGTTATCCGAGATTAACCACCGAAGATATTAAAGCGGTGTTTGCGTATTTGCGAGATTGTGTTCAACAAGAATTGTATTTTCCTCTGGCGCAAACAACTTAATGAAATTTTTAGCCAACGAGAATTTTCCATTTCCAAGCATAAAATTTTTACGAGAAAATGGGTATGAGGTTATCAGCATTTCCGAAGAATCGAGCGGAATTGCCGATTCGGAAGTTTTGCAAAAAGCCTCCGCTGAAAATCTGATAATTCTAACTTTTGACAGAGATTACGGCGAGTTGATTTTTAAATATCAAAAAAATAATCCGCCAGCCGTCGTCTATTTCAGAACAAAAGGTCAAATGCCGAATGAAGCAGGAAAAATTCTTTTGGAAAAGATTAAAATTGAGAAAATCGCTCTCGAAAATAATTTTACCGTTATCGAGGCAAGCGGCGTTCGGCAGCGAAAATTGACAAAAGACTAAAATGAAAACAGGTCTCGCATTTGAATTTCCCGCAACCGAAGGCATAAAGTATGCGGGTTCAAAGCTAAAACTTTTGCCGCATATTTTACAGCTTGCACATAAAGTTAAACCGAAAAGTGTTTTTGATGGTTTTGCGGGAACAACGCGCGTTTCACAAGCATTTGCTCAAATTGGTTATAAAGTTATCTCAAACGACATTTCTGTTTGGTCAAAAGTTTTTGGTTTGTGTTATTTGAAAAATAAAAAAGATAAAAATTATTACCGGGAAATTATCAATCATTTGAATGCTTTACCGGAGAAAGACGGTTGGTTCACGGAAAATTATGGAGGCTTGCCAAACGGAAAAAATTCTTCCGAAACTGATGGATTCAAAAAGCCCTGGCAAATTCAAAATACGCGCAAACTTGATGCGATTCGTGAGGAAATTGATTGTTTGAATTTAGATGAAGTTGAAAAATCGGTTGTTTTGACGAGTTTAATTCTTGCGCTTGACCAAGTTGACAGCACGCTCGGACATTACGCCGCCTATTTAAACGAATGGTCGCCGCGTTCATTTAATAAGCTGAAATTAAAAGTTCCAAGACTTTTTGAATCGGAAAAAGAACACGAAGTTTTTAGCGGAGATATTTTCAAGACAATCGAAAACGTCAAAACCGATTTAGCTTATTTTGACCCGCCTTACGGCTCGAACAACGAAAAAATGCCGCCTTCGCGTGTTCGCTATTCGGCTTATTATCATTTGTGGACGACGATTGTTTTGAATGACAAGCCGGAAGTTTTCGGCAAAGCCAAAAGACGAAATGACACTTCCGATACTTTGGCGAGTTCGGTGTTTGAAGAATTTAGAAAAAACGGCTCGGAAAAGTTTATTGCGGTTGAAGCAATCGAAAAATTGCTTGCCAAAACGCAAGCCAAACATATAATTTTGTCATACAGTTCGGGCGGACGTGCAACTGCTGAAAATCTTTACGAAATTTTGGAGCAAGCGGGCAAAATTATTGATGTTCAAAAAGTGAATTACAGACAAAACGTCATGGCGGCGATGCGCTCGACAAATGATTGGATTCGGGAAGCGGAAAAGCCGAATCAAGAATATCTGTTTTTGATAGAAAAATGAGTTTGGAAAATAAAAGATTACTTCAACGAATGCGTGTGCCGCTCGGTTTTCTGTTCGGCATCGTTTTTCTTATTTTTGCGCGTCCCGAATCAATAAGTTTGGGAATCGGCGGCGCAATTGCGGTTATCGGCATTTTGATTCGCGCTTGGGCATCGGGACATATTCGCAAAAATCAAAATTTGGCAGTTTCCGGTCCTTATGCTTACACGCGCAATCCGCTTTATTTGGGAAGTTTTATTTTGGGTTTGGGTTTTACGGTTGCCTCCGGCGTGTGGTGGCTCGCGCTTTTATTTATCGCCTTATTTTTAGGCGTCTATTTGCCGGTGATGCGCGTTGAAGCGAAAGATTTAACCGAACTTTTCGGCGCGGATTATGAGGAATATGCAGGTAAAGTTCCGCTCTTTTTTCCGCGCATTACGACTTACAAAGCGTCCGATGCCAAGTTTGATATGAATTTGTATCTGCGTTATCGCGAATATCGCGCCGCTTTGGGCTTGATTTTTGCTTGGTCTGTGTTGTTGGTCAAAGCGATATTTCTAAGATAAAATGGGTCAACAGTTATCAGTTTTTGTTGACTGTTGACTGATAACTGTTGACTGGTAAGATATGACGATGGAAAAATTAATTTACTCTCTTTTAATGATTTTCAGCGTTGCTTGTGTTTCGGTTTTCGCGCAAATTTCCGGCAAAGTTACGCCTTACAAAGCCGGTGAAACTTTAGCTTACGAAGGCAAATTCAGCAAGCTGCTTCTTCGTGGCATCACCGTTGTTGACTTGAATTTCGCGGTTGAAAACATTCCGAACACTCAAAATTATCTCGTCAAATCAGAAGCCAAATCAAAAGGTATGCTGATTAAACTCTTTGGTGTTAAATTTAATCAAGATATTCAATCAACAATTAACGGCGAGAATTTCTCCATACTGAAAACCGTCAAACGCGACGAGCAAGATGACCGCGTGCGCGAAAGCAAAGCGGTTTTTGATTATACGGAAAAAAAAGTAACATATATTGAAACTGACCCGAACGATATGGCGCGTCCGCCGCGCCGCACGGCTTCGCCAATTGAAAAGGACACACAGGATTTAATTAGCAGCATTTATTCGATACGAGGTTTGCCGCTTGCCGTCGGCAAAACTTTTGATTTGAACATCAGTGATTCAGGTTTGGTTTATAAAATTCCCGTCCGTGTTACCGCCCGCCAGCAGCAAAAAAGCATTTTGGGGAAAACCTGGTGTTTCCGCGTCGAGCCGGAAGTTTTTGGTAAAAACCGTTTAATTGAACAAGAAGGCAGTTTGATTTTGTGGATTACGGACGATGCGCGTCGTCTTCCCGTCCGCGCACAAATTGATTTTGAGCTTGGAAAAATTGAAG
>JACCYR010000119.1 GCA_013696385.1 Acidobacteriota bacterium | reverse complement strand
ATCCTCGACGGCAAGTGGCAAGTCGTCAACGCTTCCGCGCCGGTTACCGTCGGCGATAAACCGTTGACGAAGATTTATTTCGAGCATAATCGCGCATATATGACCGTCTTTCGTTTTGGTGATGACCAATGGACGACGCATCATTTTGAAATTAATCTGCAAACCAATGAAATTAACATTTGGGACAAATGGTTAACAAAGGGCGAGCAAGTTTTTTCCGGAAATTACGAACTTGAAGCTGACAAACTTACAATCAAAGGTCAAATGCAGCCGTCAAATCAGCCTGTAACTATCGAATTGCAAAAGAAATGACAGCTCATCTCCATTGATACCGGAATAAAAGATTTAATGATAAAAAAGGTTTGCGTCATCGGCGGCGGGATTTCGGGGCTTTGCACGGCGTTTCGGCTCAAGAAAAAAGGCGTTGAGGTTTTGCTCGTTGAGCGCGGAGAAGTTTGCGGCGGGAATATTCAGACGGAGAAAACGGGCGATTATTTGATTGAATGGGGACCGAATTCGACGCTTGTTTCAGAGCATTTGTTTGAACTCGTTGCGGAACTTCGGCTTTTGGATGAAGTGGCGCAGGCAAACGCTACTGCAAAAAAAAGATATATTTTAAAAGACGGCAAGTTGCGAGCTTTGCCTTTGAAAATAGTAGATATAATCAGTTCGGACATATTTTCAATCCAAGCGAAACTTCGCCTTTTGCGCGAAACTTTTATCAAAAGTAAATCACCTAAAAATGAATCGGTCGCCGAATTTTTTGAACGCCGATTTGGGCAGGAAATTGTAGATTTTGCGGTTGACCCGTTTGTGTCGGGAATTTTTGCGGGAAATCCTGAACGGTTGAGCATCAAATCCGCTTTTCCACTTCTCTTTCAAATGGAAAAAGATTACGGCAGTATTTTGAAAGCGTCTTTGTTCGGCAAAAAGGAAAAGCAGGGCGAGTTTGTGCCGAAAGGAATTTCGCGCACCGTTTCGTTCAAAAGCGGTATGCAGACTTTGACCGATAAATTGGCTGCAAATCTGTCGGACGAAATAAAAACGAAAACGGAAGTTGAACAATGTATAACGGAAAATGGAAAATGGAAAATTAAAACCGTTTCGGGAAACTTGAATGACGAATCTTTTGACGCGATTGTTATTGCAGTGCCTTCGTTTGTTGCCGCAAAGTTGATTGAAAATTTTGATGGCGAACTTTCGCGCCAACTTAGCGAAATTTATCATCCACCGCTTGCCGTGATAGTTTCAGCTTTTAGAAAGCAAGATATAGATTTCGGTTTAGACGGTTTTGGTTTTTTGATTCCAAAAGTTGAACGGCGAAAAATTCTCGGCAGTCTTTGGAGTTCGGTGATTTTTGAAAATCGCGCACCGCAGGGCGTTCATCTTTTGACAACATTTATTGGCGGAGCGAGAAACGCAGAACTTTTTGACAAATCTGACGAAGAGTTATTTTGCATCGCATTTGATGAACTCGATTCAATTTTGGGATTGAAAGTAAAGCCGATTTTTCAGCAGATAAAGTGCTGGACGAGAGCGATTCCGCAATACAACATCGGCTACGAAAAGATAGAAAACGACATCGAAGATTTTTCGCGAAAAAATAGAGGAATATTTTTTTGCAGTAATTTTTATCGCGGGATTTCCGTTGGCGACTGCGTGAAAAATGCACATCGAACCGCTAACGAGATTGAAGATTATTTGAAGAAGTAGGAAATTAGCCACAGATTTACACAGATATATATGGATAAAAACAGATAAGAAAAGATTTATTATCCGCTTTTCCTTCGTCGTTTTATCTCTTTCTTAATCTGAGTGAATCTGCGTTTATCTGTGGTTAAAAATTTGTATTAAATTGATGTAATCTGTTTCAACTTGACGAAAGTTGATTTGCATTGAATACTTTATTTAAATGTCAGGTTTCAAAATTTGGAATTTGGAATCTAAAATTTGGAATTTATAGGAGAAATTATGCCATATCCAGAAATAATGATACACGGAATGCGTCAAGAGTTGGCGCAGCTTGGAATTGAAGAAACAAAAACGCCGGAAGCGGTCAAAGAAGCGGTTGAAAACACGGACGGAACGGTGATGGTTATCGTTAATTCGGTTTGCGGCTGCGCGGCGGGCGGAGTTCGTCCGGGAATTGCGCTGGCGTTGCAAAATTCGGCAGCTAAACCGGACAAATCAATCACGGTTTTTGCCGGAGCGGATATTGACGCAACGGACGTTGCACGTGACTATTTTGAAGGTTACGCGCCTTCTTCACCGGCAATCGGACTTTTAAAAGATGGAAAACTCGTGCAGATGTTTGAGCGCAGAGACCTCGAAGGTCGTCATCCGCAACAGATTGCCCAAACATTAGTTTCTGCTTTTAATGAATGCTGCGCGAAAACCGAAGCCGCAAATAATTAGCTAAAATTAAAATAATTCTTCCAACGCTTCATCTAAATTTCGCACGCCGACGACGCGCGTTCCCAATAATTTTTCCAGACCTTTTTTATTTGACGCGGGCAGAATCAATTTTTTAAAACCGAGAGTTTGCGCTTCACGGGCGCGGGATTGCGCTTGCAGAACGCCGCGCACTTCGCCTGTTAAACCGACTTCGCCAAACACGGCTGTTTCAGGCGGAATCTGCAAATTACGATAGCTTGAAGCAATTGCCGCAATTACGCCTAAATCCGCCGCCGGTTCGTCCACTTCCAAACCGCCTGCGACGTTAACGAAAACATCGTCGCCCGCAAGTTGAAAGCCGAGACGTTTTTCCAGAACGGCGATCAGAAGCGATGTTCGGTTATAATCAAAGCCTTGCGCCATTCGTCTGCCAGCGCCAAATTTTGTGCCGGAAACTAACGCTTGAATTTCGACGAGCATCGGGCGCGTGCCTTCCATACAAACCGTTACAACCGAACCGCTTGCGCCTTCGGGACGCTCTTGCAAAAAGACTTCCGACGGATTTCCGACCGGAATCAAGCCGCTTCCCGTCATCTCAAAAACACCGATTTCGTTTGCCGCGCCGAAACGGTTTTTTGTGGCGCGAATTATTCGGTGATTGTGATGCCTGTCGCCTTCAAAATAAAGCACTGTGTCAACAATGTGTTCGAGTGCTTTTGGTCCCGCAATCGAGCCTTCTTTTGTAACATGCCCGATAAGAAAAACAGGCGTATCGGTTGATTTGGCAAACATCATAAATTGTCCGGCAACTTCGCGGACTTGTGAAACAGAACCGGGCGCAGATTCGATATTTGGCGAGAAAACTGTTTGGATTGAATCAACGATAACTGCATTGGGCTTCATCCGCTCGGTTTCCGCCAAGATGTTTTCAAGATTGGTTTCAGGCAGAAGAAAAAGATTTTCGGCGTTCAAACCTAAGCGTTCACCGCGCATTTTAATTTGCCGTTCGGATTCTTCGCCAGAAACGTAGAGAACTTTTGCGCCGTTTATCGTTAATTTATCGGCAACATCCAAAATCAAAGTGGATTTTCCGATTCCCGGTGCGCCGCCAATAAGCACGAGCGAACCTGCAACAATTCCGCCGCCGAGAACTCTGTCAAATTCGTCAATTCCGCTTGATGTCCGCGCATCGTCCTGCGATTCGATTTCGCTGTAAGCAATCGGTTTAACTTCACGAAAAGAATTTATCCGCAGACGCGAACTGCCGGACAAAGAACTTTTGCCGGTTGCTTGCGCCGTCGGGCGAAATTTTTCCTCAACAAAAGTGTTCCATTCGCCGCAATCGGAACACATTCCCTGCCATTTGCGCGATTGATTGCCGCAGTTCTGGCAGACGTAAATTGTTGCCGGTTGTTTTGCCATTGTTCAATTTTAATAAAAGGAAACCACAGATGCACACAGATTAACACAAATTTTTTAAGATGAAATGCAAAAATAAAAGAAATTTTTCCGTTGTGAATTTTCTATTTTCAATAAGTTAATTTCGTGTTAAAATCTTTTTGTCATGAAACTCGACGTTCTTATAATCAGAATCGGATTTGTTGCCTTGCTGATGCTGCTCGGTTTTCAACTCAACCCGTTTGTCAACACTCAGCGTTTCGGCGCGATTGACGATTCCACCCGCAGAATTCTTTCCGCACTGCTTGGCGGCGTCATCGGACTTGTCATCATCGGTTTTGAAATGCGCGTCAAACGAGCTTCGTTAAAGACATTGATTGGCGCGGCAATCGGTTCAATTCTCGGCATCATCGGCGCATTTTTAATCGGTATTTTGATTTCGATTCAGAAGGAAGCGGCAGTTTCCGCCGAAATGCAGACTTTTTTGACCATCTCGCTCGCCTTTTTTATGGGTTATATTGGTTTGATGGTCGGCGCGGCAAAAGGTGATTATCTTGATTTATCGGCACTCGGCGGAATTTTCAGCGATAAAAACCTCAAACGAGATTATAAAATTCTTGATACCAGCGTGATTATTGACGGACGCATTG
>JACCYR010000106.1 GCA_013696385.1 Acidobacteriota bacterium | reverse complement strand
TAGAATAAAAAGCCTTTTTATTCTAACTTATTTTTGGGGCAATATGTTAATAAAAGACTTGCTTTAACGAGGCAATATGGTAACTTGCCGAAAAGAAAATTGCAAATTAAGAAACTCGGAAGGCTGTATTTAATTTTTGGTTTTGCCCGAAAGCAAGCCTGATTCTGCAAGCCGAGCAAATTTTGCCGCCATCTAATTTGCAAAAGAAATAAAACTCATTTTACAAAACCATTTCCGTAAAGCGGTTGTCCCGACATTTTTCCCGTCATCGCCTTTCCGTCGAAAACAACTTCACCATTGACAATCACACTCGAAAAACCTTCGGCGTACTGGTGCGGATTTTCAAATGTGGCTTTGTCTAAAATCGTGTTTTCGTCAAAAATCACCAAATCCGCCGCGAAACCTTCCCGCACCAAACCGCGGTCGCGCAAATCAAACGTTTGCGCGGGAAGCGATGTCATTTTGCGAATCGCATCCTCAAGCGTGATAAGTTTCATTTCGCGGACGTATTTGCCCAAAACTCGTGCGTTGTTGCCGTAACCACGCGGATGCGGAACGCCTTCGCCGAAATCACGAACGCTGCTGTCGGAAGCAATCATCGTAAAGGGCTGGCGCATAATATTCTGCACGTCCGTCTCGCTCATCACGCGATAAACCATTCCCGCGCCGCCTTTTTCATACATCTCGAAAATTTGTTCGATTTGCGCGTTGAGTTTTTTCTTGCCCTTTGTCATTTGCGTAATTTCAGCGATATTTTTACCGTTAAATTCAGGGTTCGGGCGATAACTTGCGACATACGCAAAGCTGTAATCCTTAAAATCTTTTTTCCTGAGGTCTTCTTTCATTTCCTTGGTAATTTTTTCGCGTGTCGGCGCGTCGGCAAGCCGCTTTTTGCCTTCTTCGCGCCCACCGGCAATTGCCCAATTCGGCATCCGTGCATCAAGCGAAGTCGAAGAAGCCGTATAAGCATATTGGTCAACCGTTACCGTCAAACCGCGTTCTCTCGCCGATTTAATCAAACCAATGGTCGTCGGGCTTTCACCCCAAAGTTTTTTGCTAGAGATTTTGAAATGCGAGATTTCGACCGGCAGATTTGCCTGTTCGCCGATGTTTATCGCTTCTTCGATGGCTTTAACAACGCCCGTGCCTTCGTCGCGAATATGACTGGCGTAAATTCCACCGTGTTTTGATGCGATTTTCGCAAGTTCGACGACTTCTTCGGTTTTGGCAAAAGTTCCCGGAACATAAATCAAACCAGTTGAAAGTCCCAACGCGCCGTCCTTCATTGCTTGCTCGACAATTTCGTTCATTTTTTCCTGTTCAACGGCAGTTGGCGGGCGATTATCCAAACCCATCGCTTTGGAACGCACCGAGCCGTGCGCAATTAAAGTGCCAAGATTAACGCCGAGCGGTTTTTCCTTCGCCCGACCGAGAAATTCTTTAACATCGGTAGTCGAGCCGCCGCAATTTCCCGTAACGAGCGAAGTTACGCCCATTCGGACAAAATTTTCCGCCGAAGGATTATTGTAAATACCTTCGACGTGCGTGTGAACATCAATAAAACCGGGTGCGACGATTTTGTTGTCGGCATCAATCATCTGTTTGGCGTTGCCAGCGTCAATTCGTCCGACTTTAACAATCCGACCATCTTTGATGCCGACTGCTCCGCGAAACCAAGGATTGCCCGCGCCGTCAATTATCCGGGCGTTGACAATGACTAAATCATACGCCGTTTCAGCGGAAATAACTTTTTGATTGACGGGAAAAAACACAAAACCAGACAGCAATACAAACATTGTAAAAACGTGCAAAATTTTCATAGATTTCAGCCTCGAATAGTAGAATTGAAGTTAAAGAAGATATAACCACAAAACCGCACAAAATTTCAACCAATTTTATGCGGTTTCAAAGTAAAAATTGTAAATAAAATTTCTCAAAAATAAGGGTTCAATTTAACGCGACAAACTAACAAAATGTAAAAGCCCTTAATTTAATTAAAAGTTAAGGGCTAAACTGATTAATTTGAACTGTTCAAAGTTTAGTAATACTAAAATAATCGGAACTTAAGGAACACTTACTTGCATTTGGAATAACCGCAATCACGGCAGAAATCGCAACCCGAAGCGTGTTCGAGCTGACCTTTGCATTCGGGACAAGTTCCAATCAGACTCGACATTTTCGTTTCGGCTGCGGTTTCAAAAACATTCGCCACAGATTTGCTGATTTGTCTTTCCGAAGCCGGAAGATTTTTCAAACGTCGGTCAATCAGCAGCAAACATTCGGCAACCGCTTGTTCAGGCGATGTCAACAGTCTTTCATTAAACCAAACGGCGTGTGTCGCAGTAACTTTATTTAAACTTCGCGCTACTTCTTTGACATCAAAACCGCCACGTAGCATTTTAGAAGCAAGCAAGCCAACACCTTCTGAAATTGGACCGGTCGCAAAGACTTCCAGAACTTTCTCGCCGTTGTGATTAACCGTTACATACAGATTTTGCCCATCAAACGGAATGCGCCACGTCGAACCTTGCAGTTCACGCGGGCGGTCAATCTTTTCGCCCTTTTTCGTTTTGGTTTTTGCTTTGGGAACAGTGTGAAGCGTCGTCATTTCGTTGCATTCATCAACAACGATTTGTTCAACATCCGTCGTTTCTTCCTTCTTTTCTTCGGCTTTCATCGAAGTCAAAACCTGACCTTCGCGTGAACCGTCGCGGTAATACGAAACGCATTTACAGCCTAAATCTTTGGCAAGCCGATAAAGTTCGTCAACCGATTCAATCGTATCGTCTTTCGCGCCATTGCAGGTTTTTGACACGGAATTATCAACATTACGTTGTGCCGCCGCGAGAACTTGGACGTGCTGTTTTGAAGTAATGCTCATCGCCGAAATAAAATACGGCGGCAATTCGCTTTCGTGATCAACGACGTATTGCGCGGCTTGTTTGATTGATTCTTCGTCGGTTTGGTCAACTTCGATACCTAATGCTTCCGCCGCTAATGTGTGAACATAAGTTCTTGTGCCGATTGTGTCTTGGCGGACATACGCCCAAGAGAAATTCGGTTCACAACCGCTTGAGGTTTCCGCAACCAATGAAATTGTTCCGGTCGGCGCGATTGTCGTAGTTTCGTAATTGCGCGGAGTCAACGGCACATTACGCGAAATGCCGATTTCGTCATACAAAAATCTGGCATACGCATCACGGTTTCCTTCAAATTCGGGAAACACGCCTTTTTCCGCGCCTAATTTCAAGGACGCTTTCCACGATTCTTGGCGGACAAAACCCATTACTCTGTCCATCAAATCAATCGAAGCCTGCTCGCCATAAGTGATTTGCAGTTTCAGACACAAATCGGCAAAACCCATAATTCCGAGTCCGACGGGTCGTGTTCTTTTCACAACATCATCAATGTCGTCGAGCGGAAAATATCCAGCATCAATCACATTGTCGAGAAACTGTGTGCTGAGATGTGTCGCCCGCGCCAAGCGTTCCCATTCGATACATTCATCTACATTTGTGCCGTCGCCTTGCTTTTTATAAAACTTTGATAAATCAATGCTTCCGAGATTACAAGAGTTGGAAAAGTGTAAAAACTGCTCTCCGCAATTTGCAATAACTACTGCGTTTGCAACAAATGCGTGTGGTCCCGGAACAGTTATATCAAACACTTCTTCCATACCTTCAGAAGTAACGCTTTCAACATCGGCGACAAATGCTTCTTCATTAAAACCATGAGTTAGACGTGCAATCGCATTGTTTAATTTATCGGTTTTAGCATCTTGCAGAAAACCGATTTCATCGCGGAAATTCAAAACATTTTGTTTTGAAATGTTAATTTCGTGATACGCCTGACATTGATATTCTTTGCTTCCGCCTTTGCCGTCGGGCATCATTCTCAATTGTGCTATACGTCGATTACGGTAAATGCGCGATGCAATGCCGAAATTTGCGAGTAATTTCTGAACGCCTTCCAACAATTCCGCCGAAATCGAAGTCAAACGAATAGCATTACCCTTGGCTTCGGCATCTAAAACTGTTCCATCAGCCGAAAATAACGCTTGCAAAAATCCGCGCTGCATATTTTCCGAGCCTTGCAAGACAGCTTTTGGAACTTGTAGTTTGTTTTCCGCCAAACCGTGTTCGTCGGCAATTTGATAAAGTCTTTCCGAAGCAATGCGAGTTTCGGCACGACCTTTGACAGCGTTTGCCGAAATCGGATAAAACCCTTTATCGCCGACGGTCAAAGGCGCAACCATTTCATTGACGT
This sequence comes from Acidobacteriota bacterium, assembly GCA_013696385.1. GTDB lineage: Bacteria > Acidobacteriota > Blastocatellia > Pyrinomonadales > Pyrinomonadaceae. The sequence continues at coordinate 4,178 of JACCYR010000106.1, read as the reverse complement.
ATTCGGAAAACATCAGCGCGAGATGCTGCTCTTCGACAAAGAATGAAAGCGTTGCCCGTTTGACGGGTGAACTAATCGAGCCGTCGCCGATAAGCCAACCGAGTGTTCTGCCTAAAGCCAAAGAGCCTTTGACACCGAAACCGCCCTTGCGATTTAAGATGTGAATTTTATCGCCGCGCTTTAATTCGCCAAGCTGCACCCAACCGCGTGTCGTCATAATTTTGTGGTTGGCAGTGGCGCGGACATAATAGCCTTCTTTTGTTTGCAAGCGGAAAACTTCTTTTATGCCCGATTTAAAGGCTTTTGATGAAGAATGAAATGTTTTTTCATAACCGAACCGTGCGTCTACTACCGCTTCAAAATCTTTCTGCGTATTATACAGTTCACCCATCGGAACTAAACCTTCATTGGTGTAAACCAAAGTATCGGCGGTTACACACGGGTTGCTTGCGTAAATCGCGCCCATTGAATTCATCATATGGTTGTGGCGATTTACTTCGTCAATAAAGGCAATTCCGGGTTCAGCGTATTTGTGCGCCGAAGCGATGATACGATTCCAAACGTCCGGCGCGTAAATCATTCCGGGCGCGGGCGGTTCTTCGGTTGTGCAATCGGATAAATCGGCGGTTTCAAACGCGAGTTTGTCGGCAAAAGTTGCGGTTTCGCCATTTGGTCGCCGATAAACGACATAATCCGTGTCGGTCAACGGGTCAAAAACGGGTTGTGTCCACGCTTCGCCTTTGAATTCGGTCTGAAACCATTCTTTGCGTTCAACCTCTTCCATAAATTTGTCGGTTACATTGACGGAGATATTAAAATTAGTTAGCGAATGTTGGTCGTTCTTGGCGTGAATAAATCGCAAAAGATCCGGATGACTGCATCGGAGCATTCCCATATTTGCGCCGCGCCGAACGCCGCCTTGTTTGACGACTTCGGTCATCGTGTTGACGATATTCATAAATGAAACCGGACCGGAAGCCACGCCGCGCGTCGAATTGACCATCGCGCCCATCGGACGTATGAATTCATACGTCATTCCCGTGCCGCCGCCCGTTTGATGAATAATTGCCGCTGCTTGCGCGTGTTCCATAATGCCGTCGATGGAATCGGGGACATTTAAAACAAAACAGGCGGCAAGCTGACCTTTTGGTTTTCCCGCATTAACTAAACAAGGCGTATTCGGAACAAATTCGCGGTTGAGCATTATTTCCGTCATCGAATTATAGAAATAATCGCGCACACCCGCATCTTTTTCGGCGGTTGAAACATGCCCGACCACACGGCGCACAATATCGTCCCAAGTTTCGAGCGGTTCGCCATTTGCGTCTTTCAGCGAATAGCGTTTGCCGACAACTTTTCGACCATTCAAACCAATCGATTTGATTTCAAGTTTGCGGGAAGTTCCCGCACCGTTTCCGTTGGTTTTTCCGTTTTTGGCGACAACACCGCCTGACACGACGGGCTCAAAGGCTATACTCATTTGACTCATCTCTCCTCACGTCTCGTTAAAGACACAGTTAGTTTATAATTTTAACTTTTTTGTCCGTTTTTTGCATTATAAAAATGCGAGTATGGAAGAACTGCTTCTGAACTCAACCTGAGAAATTATGTTTGGCATTTATTCCCAAGTGAGAAGCAATATACCTGAATTCAAATTGTGTTGTCAACAAAAAAATACACAATATATTGTATGTGTAACAAAAATTTTACCAAAATATCGTGTAAGTTAAAGTATTGCTTTAGGTTTTGCGCTTAAATAATTTTTTAATCAGATAAAATTAATTTCTGACAAACGAGAAATTTGACTTTCCATCATAAATTTGTCGAAACTGTAACTTATGGACAAACTCATAAAGGGAACAGCCGCCGACGGCACAATACGTTTTATGGCGGCAATCACAACTGAAATTACAACTGAAGCGATACGCCGACACCAAACATCACCGACGATTTCCGCCGCGCTTGGTCGCGTTATGACGGGAACGCTTCTGCTTGGTTCAAGCCTCAAAGAATTTGACCGTCTGACCGTAAAGATTGAATGCGAAGGCGCGGTCAAAGGTATAACTGCCGAAGCAACGACAGACGGCAAAGTGCGCGGTTACGTTAAAAATCCGCACATCGAACTGCCGCCGAAAGACAACGGAAAATTCGATGTATCTGGAATTATCGGCAAAGGAATGTTTTATGTTATCCGCGAATCGGGCTTCGATATTGGGCTTCACCGCGAACCTTATGTCGGTTCGGTTCCGATTGTTTCGGGCGAGATTGCCGAAGATTTTGCATATTATCTGGCAAAGTCCGAACAAATTCCGTCCGCCGTTCTGCTCGGCGTTTTGCTGCAAAATGCAGAACCTTTCGTCAAAGCATCGGGCGGCGTGATGATTCAGATAATGCCCGGCGCGAATGAGCATATTATTACAATAATTGAAGATACAATCGCACACGCGCCGCATATTACAAGCGTTATCAGCGAAGGCGCAAGCGCAGAAGACTTGGTCAAATTGGCTTTGGGCGAGATTGATTTTTCAATTCTGGAAGAAAGGCAAATTAAATTTGAGTGTAACTGCTCGTTTGAACGCGCCGTTTCACTTATTTCATCGCTGGGACATAAAGAAGTCGCATCAATGCTCAAAGAAGACAAAGGCGCACAAATGACGTGTGGTTTTTGCAGCGAAATTTACACGCTCGATGAAGCAGATTTGCAGAAAATGCTTGAAACCAGCGCAAATTAAAATGTTTGAAAGAAATTAAAAGATGAAAGAAGATTATACAGAATTAGCTTATGTCCTTAGCAGTTTAATAGCTCTGCTTGTGTTTTCTGCCTCGTTTGTTATTTATTTTTTATATAAAGAAATTAACGTTTATCTGGTTGCGTTAGGATTGGTTATGCTTTGCGCGGGCGTTATCGCAAAAAAACGCTTGGATAGACTTAAAGAAAATTAATGCTTTATTCGGTTGCCTCAATTTTCTCCAATAAAATCACGGCTTCGACTTTGACGGCTTCGCGTTTTCCGACTGCGCCAACGCCTTCGCCCGTTTTGGCTTTGACGCTGATGCGGGAAATACCAATTTCAAGAATTTGTGCGATATTTTCGCGCATTTTATCAATATGCGGGCGCAGCTTCGGCATTTCCAGACTAATTACTGCATCTACATTTGCCGCCGCATAGCCTTTTTCCTTCATCAATTCGACTGCATAACGCAGAAAAGCTGAACTTTCAGCGTTTTTCCATCTCTCTTCAAGGTCGGAAAAATGCGAACCGATGTCGCCGAGCGCGAGTGCGCCGAAAATTGCGTCCGTAACGGCGTGCAGAAGCGCGTCGGCATCCGAATGTCCGATTGCTCCTTTGTCGGCGGGAATTGAAACACCGCCCAAAATAAGCGTTTTGTCCGCAACAAGCCGATGAGTGTCGCTGCCGAAACCAATTCTATACATTTTTAATTTCTGATTTTAAGCTCATATTTGTTTTAATAAACTTTCAGCCAAAATAAAATCTTCGGGCGTTGTGATTTTGATATTTTTCGGGCTGCCTTCAACGATTGAAACTTCGATGCCGAGTTTTTCCGCCAGAAAACATTCATCGGTAACGATTTCACCGATTTTGTTGGCGGCAAAAGCGCGTTTTAGAATTTCATATCGAAAACATTGTGGCGTTAAAGCGCGTCGGAGCTTGGTGCGGTCAATTGTCTGCACAATTTTTCCGTCCGCCACTTCCTTTATCGTGTCGGTAACGCTTGCCGCTAAACAAGCCGCGCCGGTTTCCTTTGCTTTTTTGATTGTTTGCGTGATTTCCTCCAACGAAACAAGCGGACGTGCGCCGTCGTGAACCGCAACGATTTCAGCGGATTTCGTATTAATCGCATTTAATCCATTTAAAACCGACACGGCGCGTGTTGCTCCGCCCGCAATCGTTTTGACAAGTTTTTTTATATTAAATTTTTCGACGATTTGTCCAAAAATTTCTATTTCCTCAAAGGGCAGAACGAGAATGATTTCGTCAATTGCGGGACAATCTTCAAACTTTTGTAAAGTATGGATAATTAAAGGTTTTCCGAGAATTTCAATAAATTGTTTTGGTTTTTCCGCGCCAAAGCGTTTTCCTTGTCCGGCAGCGACGATAATTGCAGTATTCATAATAAATGGTTAATGGTTAATGGTTAATGGTTAATGAATTACT
>JACCYR010000402.1 GCA_013696385.1 Acidobacteriota bacterium | reverse complement strand
GCAAATCTTCAACCAATTCGGGAATGTCAATTTTCATCAAAAGTTCTTTGATGGCTTCCGCACCCATTTTAGCGACAAATTGATGCGGATATTCCTGCATCAGTTCGCGGTAGCGTTCGTCCGTCAGTAAATCTTTTTCTTTGAGTTCCGCCACGTCGCCCGGGTCAACTACGATATAAAGTTCAAAATAAAGAATCTTTTCGAGGTCGCGCAAAGTTATATCAAGCAGATGTCCGATGCGTGAAGGTAATCCTTTGAAAAACCAGACGTGCGAACAAGGGCTGGCAAGGTCAACGTGACCTAAACGCTCACGCCGCACTTTCGATTGCGTAACTTCCACGCCGCATTTGTCGCAGATTACGCCGCGATGTTTCATCCGTTTGTATTTTCCGCATAAACATTCCCAGTCCGAAACCGGACCAAAAATGCGGGCGCAGAAAAGTCCGTCGCGTTCCGGCTTAAACGTGCGGTAGTTAATCGTTTCCGGCTTGGTAACTTCACCGTGCGACCAAGATTTTATTTTTTCGGGCGACGCTAAGGAAATGCGAATCGCCTCGAAATTCGGGGTTAATTGCGTTTTATTATCGTTTTGAAATCTAAACATAATTTTTCAAGTCCTGAGTCTTGAGTCTTGAGTCTTGAGTCCAAATCAGGTTTTCGCTTTTGACTTTGAACTCAAGACTTTAGACTTAAGACTCTCTTAATCAGTGCCAACAACTTCGCCGACACCTGCCAAAATCGCGTCTGGGTCGATTTCGTCTTCGGTAATGAGTTCGACATCCAGACACAGCGATTGTAGTTCGCGCACCAGAACATTAAACGATTCGGGAATTCCCGGTTGAAAATCGGAATTGCCCTTGACGATGGTTTCGTAGATTTTCGAGCGTCCCGCTACATCGTCGGATTTGCAAGTCAGTAGTTCCTGCAAAATATGCGCTGCGCCATAGGCTTCCAACGCCCAAACTTCCATCTCACCAAACCTTTGTCCACCGAATTGCGCCTTTCCGCCAAGCGGTTGTTGCGTTATCAGCGAATATGGTCCGATTGAACGGGCGTGAATCTTGTCGTCAACCAAGTGTGAAAGTTTGAGCATATAAATATAACCGACGGTTACTTTCTGCTCGAACTGTTCGCCCGTCACTCCGTCGTAAAGACGAGTTTTACCCGACGGTCCGACTGACGGCGGAATGCCTAGTTCGTCATACCGTTCATTAGCTTTGACAATATATTCCTTAATTTCTTTTTCACTCGCGCCGTCAAAAACCGGCGTGGCGAAATGAAGTCCGAGAACACGCGCTGCCCAGCCGAGATGCGTTTCCAGAATTTGCCCGACGTTCATCCGCGACGGCACACCGAGCGGATTAAGCACAATGTCAACCGGTGTTCCGTCCGGCAAATACGGCATATCTTCTTCCGGCAAAATTCTGGCGATAACGCCTTTGTTGCCGTGACGACCAGCCATTTTGTCGCCGACCGAAAGTTTGCGCTTCATTGCCACGAAAACTTTCACCATTTTGATAACTCCCGGCGGAAGTTCGTCGCCTTGTTTGAGTTTAGTGATTTTTTCCTCGTAGATGTCGCTCAAAATATTGATTTGGCGCGTCGTGCGCTGTTCGTATTCCTTGATTTCAGCCGCAATGTCAACAGTTCCGGCGGAAACTTCCGCTTTGCGAAGCGATTTTGTATCAATGCCTTTGAGCATTTCGCGGTTTAAGGTTTCGCCTTTTTTGATAAGAACATCTTTGCCATCGGTCAAATCTTTAATTAGTTTGCGTCCGTCAAAAAGTTCGTAAATTCGCTCGTCGCGCTGCTCGCTCAAAATACGAATTTCGTCTTCGAGGTCGCGCCGCAAATTGTCTTCTTCCAAAGATTCAATATCAAGTGAACGCTCGTCTTTTTCCTGACCTTTGCGCGTGAAAACCTGCACGTCAACGACCGTCCCGTCAATTCCCGGCGGGCAAGTGAGTGATGCGTCTTTCACATCGCCGGCTTTTTCGCCGAAAATGGCGCGAAGCAATTTTTCTTCCGCCGTCAATTGCGTTTCGCCTTTCGGCGTAACTTTTCCGACTAAGATAGAACCCGGTTTAACCTGCGCTCCAATGCGAATAATGCCCGATTCATCCAAATCCCTCAGCATATTTTCGCCAATATTCGGAATATCGCGGGTAACTTCTTCAGGTCCGAGTTTCGTATCACGAGCTTCGATTTCGAGTTCTTCAATGTGAATCGAAGTGTAATAATCTTCTTTCACAAGGCGTTCCGAAACCAAAATTGCGTCCTCAAAGTTGTAACCGCGCCAGGACATAAACGCCACAAGAACATTTCTGCCGAGTGCAAGTTCGCCTCTGTCTGTGCAAGGTCCGTCGGCGATAACTTGACCTTTTTTGACTCTTTCGCCGACTTGCACAATGGCACGTTGATTGATACAAGTATTTTGATTTGACCGCGTAAATTTGACTAAACTATAAATATCCGCCGTAACTTCCCGCGAAATCGTGCCGCCGACTTGGTTATCGGCTTTAACGATAATGCGCTCGGAATCAACATAATCAACCACGCCGTCGCGTTTGGCGATAACCACCGCACCCGAATCACGCGCCGCGATTGCTTCCATTCCCGTTCCGACATACGGCGATTCAGCCCGCAACAAAGGAACGGATTGACGCTGCATATTTGAACCCATCAAAGCGCGGTTCGCGTCATCGTTTTCGAGAAACGGAACTAAGGACGCGGCAACCGAAACGAGTTGTTTCGGGCTGACATCCATATACTGAATTTCATCGCGGTCAGCTGTGATAAACTCACCTTTTTTACGCGCCGCGTTTCGTTCATTAACAATATAACCGTTTTCATCGAGTTCGATATTTGCCTGCCCGATGATGTATCTGTCTTCTTCCCAAGCCGTCTGATAAAATGGAAACGGTTCAAATTCGGCTTCGCGTTTACCCTTTTTGAGTTTCTTATTTGCCGCTTCGATTTGCTCCAACGGAATATGCACATTTGGTTTTAAATCGGTATCACCGCCGTTAATAACTTTGGCGTATTCGACCACGCGCCCATCTTCGACTTTGCGATATGGCGATTCGATAAAACCAAATTCATTGATCCGTGCAAAGCACGAAAGACTCGAAATTAAACCGATGTTTGGACCTTCCGGCGTTTCAATCGGACAAATGCGCCCGTAATGCGTCGGGTGAACGTCGCGGACTTCAAATCCGGCGCGTTCACGCGATAAACCGCCCGGTCCAAGTGCGGACAGACGGCGTTTGTGCGTAATTTCCGACAGCGGATTGGTTTGGTCCATAAACTGCGACAATTGCGACGAGCCGAAAAACTCACGGACAGCCGCCGTTACCGGTTTGGCATTAACCAGATCGCGCGGCATCGTCGTGTGCATATCTTGCTGAATGGACATTTTTTCCTTGATGGCGCGTTCCATTCTCTCTAATCCGATACGGAATTGATTTTCCAGCAGTTCACCGACGGCGCGAACCCGACGATTTCCCAAATGGTCAATGTCGTCTTGATAATAATGTTCGCTGTCTTTTTTCATCCGCAGCAAATAATTGACGACTTCGTAAAAATCTTTGGCTTCGAGAAGCGAATTATTTAAATCCTCGCGTCCCGGTCTGCCCATTTTGATATTGAATTTCAAACGCCCGACACGCGACAAATCAAATCTTCGCGCATCGAAAAACATTCCTTCCAGAAGACGATACGAGGTCGGCACGGTCGGCGGATCGCCCGGACGCATTTTCCGGTAAATTTCCAGCAGCGCATCAACCGGTTTAGTAATTGTGTCTTTCTTCAAAGTCTGCGAAATTATGCTGCCAATAATATCTTGTTCAGGGAAGAACACCGAAAAATTTTCCAACCCTTCTTCAACAATTTGCTGGAGTTTAGCGGACGTAATCTCGTTGTTTGCTTCGAGAACGACTTCGCCTGTTTCGGTATTTACAACGTCGTCCAAAGCATACGCGCCTTCAAAATCGGCAAGCGACACTTCAACTTTATCCGTGCCGATTTTCCGCAACTCGCGCAAAGCCGAAGCGGTAATTTTCTTCCCGCTTCTAACAATTACTTCTTTCTTTTGGGTAATATCTTCTTCGGCACGCATTCCGCTGAGATTGGTTTCACCGTCTTCTTTAACCTTCACAAAAAGTTTGCCTTTTTCGACGCTCACTTCGTCCGTTACATAAAATCGGCGCAGAATGTCGGCGTTGGAAAATTCAGCGTTTTTGACAACCTCTTCTAAAATATTGTCGGAAACGGTTTTCATATCAATCTGCGGATTGAGCCACAAACCCAATGCCCGCAGGAAAATCGTCGCCAAAATTTTGCGTTTGCCGAGCCGTGCGTGCAAAATTCCTTTTTGGTCATATTCAAACTCCACCCAAGAACCGCGATACGGAATGATTTTCGCTAGATATGTATCGCGGTCGCCTTTGTAAAATACGCCGGGGCTTCGATGCAGCTGCGAAACGATAACGCGCTCCGTGCCGTTAATAACAAATGTTCCGTTGTCGGTCATCAGCGGAATTTCGCCAAAGAAAACGTCTTCTTCCTTGATGTCGCGGATGGTCGAAACGCCCGTTTCCGCGTCCTTATCATAGACGGTTAAACGGATTTTGACTTTCAGCGGAACGCTGTAAGACGTGCCGCGCTCTTGACATTCTTGTTGGTCGTGTTTATGTTTGAGACCGACCGGCTCGCCGCAATTTGAACAAAGTTTCGGGCGCACGATGTTAAAAGTTCCGCAATTTGTGCAGAGAACTTCCGCCGGATTAAACGGGTCAACTTTGATTTTCGCGCTGCATTCCTGACAGTTTGCGCGGAGATGTTCCAAGCCTTCGAGATTTCCGCATTTGCACTGCCAATTGCCGATTTGGTATTCGACAAATTCGAGCGTTGCCGTTTCGCGGAAATCCGAAACCGGAAAGATGGATTGAAAAACCGTTTGCAGCCCGACCATATCGCGTTCTTCGGGAATCAAATCCATCTGCAAAAAACGATTGTATGATTCGCGCTGCACTTCGATCAGATTCGGAATGCGGGCGGATGTATAAATTTTTGAAAAATCCACGCGCTCAGGCGCACGACTCGTTCGGCGACCAAGCCCGTTAGTATTTATTTGTAGCGGATTGACAATCATATAATTTTCGATTTTAGATTTGCGATTTGCGATTTGATTTTGTATTTTAGGTAAAACCTGAAAACCGCCGATTGCAAAATTATTGTTGATTTAAATATCTTTTGTTGGTAAGATTCATTATCTTAAAATCTCCCGACAAATTTTCAAGAAAAGACGGCAAATGCGGTCGAGGGTAAAGTATGCCCTGACCGCTTAATTATTAGCAGTTTTGCTATGATTTAAATTTTTCGAGAGTGCCAAAAAGGACACTTATCTCCAATGTTTTTCGAGAAAAAACTTCTCTTCGCCTAAAAACTCAATAAAACCTAAAATTGCTGTAATAAAGATGACAAGCGTCGGAAATTAGTTGTCTATTCAGACGCTTGTCATCTTTAGTGTAACAATTAAATTATTTAACTTCAACTGTTGCGCCGGCATCGGTCAATTTTGTTTTGATTTCTTCGGCTTCGGCGGCGGAAATGCCTTCTTTGATGGCTTTCGGTGCACTGTCAACCAATTCTTTAGCTTCTTTTAAGCCAAGACCGGCGACAACTTCACGAACAATCTTGATGACGGAAATCTTGTTTCCACCGGCAGCGGTCAAGACGACATCAAAAGTATCTTTTTCAGCTTCAGCAGGCGCGGCATCACCGCCCGCGCCAGCACCAGCCGCCATTGCCATCGGCGCGGCAGCCGCAGCGGCTGAAACACCGAAAACTTCTTCCAATTCCTTGACTAATTCCGACGCTTCTAAAAGCGTCATACTTTTCAAATATTCGACTACTTCATCTTTTGTAATTGCCATGATAAATTATTTCCTCCCACTAGGGTTCTTGTATTTTATTATTTGTAATATCGTTAATCGCTAATCGTATTTTTCTATTCACGATTTACGATTAACGGCTTTGTCTGTGTCAGCCGCGAGAACCCACGGGACGCACTTTCTCGTTTGGTTGCACCACAAACTAATCAGCGCGTCCGGGCGATAACAGCGACCTGACTCATCGCTTTGCCCGTTTATCCTTGAGTGAATCGGCTAGAAAACTTTTTCTATTCTGACTTTTCTTCTTCTGCTTGCGGCGTTGCTTCTTGCGAAGTTTCCGGTTCGGCATTTTGTTCAGATTCTTGTGCTACGGTTTCCGGTTTTTCTTCCGTTTCAGCATTTTGCTCAGAGATTTGTTCGGTTTCCGCTTGCATAGTTTCTTCCGGTTTTATCTCTGCTTGTTCTTCCTTCGCTTCAATTTTCTGTTCTGCCTGAACTTCAGGTTTTCCTTCACCAATTTGTTTAATGACAACCGCCAAATTACGCGGCACGGCATTGATAACCGTCACGATGCGTTGCGCTTGGGCATTGATAACAAATAACAGCTTGGAAATAAGTTCTTCCTTCGACGGTAGACTGGCGATTTCCTGAACCTGTTTTAAGTTCACTACTCTGCCGTCAACTATACCGGCTTTAAATGTATAAAGTTCGGCATTGTCTTTAATAAATTTAGAAACTGCTTTGGACAAAATAACCGGATCGCTTTGAGTCCAAGCGATTGCCGTTACGCCTTTAAAATGTTCGCCTGCGCCTTCATACGGCGTGCCTTTCACGGCAAGCCGGGCGATTGTATTTTTTACAATTTGATAATTAGCACTGGCTTCACGCAACTGATGGCGAAACTCTTGGTCTTTATTGACCGTAACTTTATTAAAACTAATGACCATCGCGGATTTTGAATTGTTTAACTGTTCCGTGAGGGCGTTCAAATCTTTCTGTTTTTGCTCTCTTGTTTTCATTTCTTTATTCGCTCCTCGCTTCGTTTAGACGTATGCTAATTCGTCGAGCAAAACGCCTGGACTCATGGTTGCCGCTAAGTTGATTTTCTTTAAGTAACGACCTTTTGCCGTCGTCGGTTTGGCTTTCAGAACGGCATTAATTAAAACTTTTGTGTTTTCGAGAAGTTTTGTTTCGTCAAACGAAACTTTTCCAACCGGCGTATGAATTACGCCCGTTTTATCAACGCGATATTCGACTTTACCGGCTTTGGTTTCTTCGATGGCTTTTTTGACATCCATCGTAACCGTTCCCGTTTTCGGGTTCGGCATTAAACCGCGTGGACCTAAAACTTTTCCGAGCGTTCCCACGACGCGCATCATATCGGGCGTAGCAATTACAGCATCAAAATCGAGCCAACCGCCTTTGATTTTATCAACCAATTCCTCGCCGCCCGCAAAATCCGCGCCAGCTTCTTCCGCCTCTCTAATTTTATCACCTTGCGCGATAACGACAATCCGTTTAGCTGTTCCGCCCAAACCGTGCGGCAAAATAATTGTTCCGCGCACAAGCTGGTCGGCTTTTCGCGGGTCAACGCCCAGCCACATTGTCAATTCAACTGATTCATCAAAATTTGCAAAGGCAATTTCTTTTACTTTAGCGATGCCTTCCGGCAAATCATATTTCTTATTCGGCTCTACTTTTTCCAAAGCCGCCCGATATTTTTTTCCTCTTTTCATTTTATCTCCTAGGTTTTAGCGAAGTTTTTAACTTCTCCCTCATTCAATCCCAAATTTCAGATTTTAGATTGCCGAGT
>JACCYR010000416.1 GCA_013696385.1 Acidobacteriota bacterium | reverse complement strand
ACATAAACGCCGTAACTTTTTAGTGCCGTGCCTTTTTCCAGTCTGTATTTGAAGGTTAGTTTAGCGTCTTTTTCTTCGATTACAAAATAAAAATTTTCAAGGCGCGGCAGAAGCTCTTCGAGTTTGGCGAGTTCGTGATAATGCGTAGCGAAAAGTGTGCGCGTCTTTAGTTTCGGATGGTTATGGATAAATTCCAAAACGGAACGAGCAACGGCTAAACCGTCATAAGTCGAAGTTCCGCGCCCAAGTTCATCCAATAAAATTAAACTGTTCGGCGAAGCGTGATGAAGAATTTCGGCGGTTTCAATCATTTCTGTCATAAAGGTTGATTCGCCGCTGCCAATCCGGTCGTAAAGTCCGATGCGCGTAAAAATTCGGTCGCAAACGCCAATAACCGCTTCATCGGCGGGAACAAAACTGCCAATTTGAGCGAGCAATATGATTAAAGCGGTTTGCCGCAAATATGTTGATTTTCCTGAAGCGTTCGGACCTGTTATTAAAGCAATTTGCGGTGCGCCGTTGCCGCCGAGTGCGGAATTATTCGGGACAAATTCAAATTCGTTTTGGCGCAGAATTTTTTCAATAACAGCGTGTCGTCCGTTTTTTATTCGCAAAAGGGAAGTTTCATTGACCGTCGGACGCGAATAATTATTCGCATCGGCAACTTCGGCGAGTGAACAAATCGCATCGAGATACGCAATTGTGGAAGCCGAGAGCAGAATTTCGGGACGATGCCTGCCGACTTCCGCGCAAATTTGGCGAAACAAACTGTTTTCGAGTTCCGAGATTCTTTCCTGAGCGTGAATCACTAACGATTCGTGTTCTTTTAATTCCAGCGTAATATATCTTTCCGACGGAATAAGAGTTTGTTTGCGCGTGTAATCATCGGGAACAAGATGCAAATTTGGTTTGGTAACTTCGATGTAATAACCGAAAACCTTATTAAACCCGACGCGCAGAGATTTGATTCCGGTTCTTTCACGCTCACGCTTTTCCATTTCCGCCAAAAAACTTTTGCCGTCTTTCAAGGTTTGGCGAAGTTTGTCCAAATCTTCTGAAAAACCGGCGCGAATAATTCCGACTTGTTCGTTGTAACGAGAGGGAAGTTCTTCGGAAATTCCGCTTTCGATGAGTTTTGCAGTTTCCGAACATTCAGGCAAATGCGTCAAAATCTGCCCGAAACGAACCGTGTCATTTCGCAAAATGTTTTTGACAGGCGGAATCAATTCAAGACTTTTGCCGAACGCACGGAGTTCATATGCCGAAATATAATTTGCTTTGGCGCGGCTCGAAAGACGTTCCAAATCTTTGATGTTTGAAAGAATTTCCCTTATTTTTTCGCGTTCTTCCGAGTTTTCCTTAAACCATGCAATATGTTCCTGACGGCGATAAATTTCCGCGCAGTCGAGCAGCGGCTGACGCAGCCATTTTCGCAAAAGCCTTCCGCCCATCGCTGTTTTCGTCCGGTCAATCACTGACAAAAGACTCGCGCCAGAAGAACTTTCAAAAATCTCCAAACTTCGCAAAGTATTGCCGTCAAGCAGCATAAACTCGCTGAAATCATAACTCGTCAAGCGCGTCAGTTGCTCTGCTGCTTCGCCTTGTGTAGTGTGCAGATAAGCAACCAACGCGCCCGCCGCCGAAACAGCTAAAGGCAGATTTTCCAGCCCGAAAGGTTGCAGAGTTTTAGTGTGAAAATGCTTGAAAAGAGTTTTACGGGCGTTTTCAAAGGCAAATACCTCCGCGTTTAACTTTGTAACAAATCGCGGCAAATCCCGATTGCTGAAAGTTTCCTGAGTTTCCGCGATGATAATTTCGGCTGGCGAAAGACGCTGCAATTCACTCAAAGCATCTTTATTTTCGATTTCCGTCGCCGCAAAATCGCCCGTCGTAATGTCGGCATAAGCAATTCCCGCACGTTGCCCGTCGCTGAAAAACGAAACCAGATAATTATTTGATTTGCTGTCGAGAAGCTGCGGTTCGATAACCGTTCCCGCCGTAACCGTGCGGACGACTTGGCGTTGAATCAATCTTTTACCGTCATCTCCTTTGATGGGAACACTCGAAGTTTGTTCGCAGATTGCGACGCGATGACCGCGAGAAATAAGCGTGGCAAGATGTTTTTCGAGAACGTAATGCGGAATTCCGGCAAGCGGCACGCGCATATTTTTGCCCATCGGTTTTGAGGTCAGAGCAATATCAAGTTCACGCGACAACAATCGCGCATCGTCGTCAAAGGCTTCGTAAAAATCGCCCAAACGAAAAAGCAAAATCGCGTCCTTGTGTTTTGCTTTGATTTCGAGATATTGCCGTCGAATCGGAGTTTCTTCTTTCATTTGCAAAGTTATTTTAACAGAAACTCTTTAATAATTTCAGCAATGTTTTTTAGGTTTTGGTGAACTTGTTTGATTTGGGCAAAGGTTAAAATAGTGACGACGGTTTCAATATCCTGAAATTCATGACTCAAAGATTGGCGGGCGCGATTTAAATCTCTTTCGGATGTAATTATGAGAAACGGTTTTGTTCGCTGCGCCTCGTAAGCGCGTTTGAGTTTGGCAAAAGCCGAATCAATATTGCCTTTGCTCTGCACTTCAAAAATGTGAGAAAGACGTTGACTTTTCGGCGTTTCGCGCCAGATTACATCGTAAAATTCAAATTCTATTTCGGTGTAAAACCCCAAACTTTCGCCGATTTCTACCAACATAAATTGTATATTTGTGTGCGAGAAATTTTTTGTTTGAGAAATTGTTAATGTAAAACCTGAAGTTTCTTTTGCTGCTTCATTTTTACCTCTTTCAGTTATTGTCCAATTTCCGCGCTCGCGTTCGATAAGATTTTGTTCATCTAAAATTTTCCCGGCTTTTTGAACCGCGTTGCGCCACGATTTATTTTTCCCGTTTTTGATTTCGCTGATTTCCTTTTCGGAAAGCTGCGGAAAATAAGCAAGCAGTCTTTCATACAAAAAACGCAGATTGTCCGCGCCGCCCGTGGCGACGAGTTCTTGCAAAATCGGCATCTCGATTGATGAAACTTTTGGAATCGGCACTAAATTATTCGCTCGAAGTTGCTGAAATTTTTACTTATTATATCGGTTTTTAACTCGTCCAGTACATTTGTCAATCGGCTTTTCATTATTTCCGTCATCTTTTTAGACTCAAAATCTTTGCTATTTTTAAACAATTCGGGCGAACTGATTTTGACAAAAACTTGCGGCTTAAATTCACTCAAAAATTCATAACGCATCGCCAGCGGAACGACAAAAACTTCACTGATTTTTTCGATAATTCTCGACAAGCCATTGTAAAATTTCATTGGTCGCGCATCATTCGGCAAAATCTCGCCTTGTGGAAATATCCAAAGTGTTCTATCTGTTTTTTTTAATAAGTTGACGGTGTAATTTATGCTTTCAACCGCCTTTCGCGGATTTTCTCGCACGACGGAAAATGCGCCGAGTTTGCGAAAAAGAAATAAATTTTTCAATTGCTTTTCTTCCATCATAATAAATGAATCGAGTTTAGCCATTTTGGAAATTTCAGAAGCGACAAGTCCATCCCACCAACTCGAATGATTTGCATAAATGATAAGCGGAATCCCGGCGTTTTTTTCTCGAAGAAAATCCAAGCCTGAAACTTGAAGAGAATGAAAGCGGCGTTTTAACAAATTACGATTATAAAATGAAAAAATCGTTTCAAACCATGCGCTTTTTTTAGCTTCCAACATATTTTCGTGTTACGCGCCGATTTATTCCACAGGTTATTTCATATGAAATCGTATCGTTCATTTTTGCTAATTCTTCCGCCGTTATTTTTAATTTATTTTGTTCGCCTATCAAAATAACTTCATCATTTACTTTAACATTTGGAACATTGGTTACGTCCAAAATTGTCCAATCCATCGAAATTATGCCGACGACTGAAGCGAAAACACCGTTAACAATTGCCCGCCCGCGATTGGAAAAAGAACGCCGGTAACCGTCATGATAGCCGATAGGAATGGTTGCAATAATAGAATCTCTTTTAGTTCTAAAAGTCCTACTATAACCTAAAGTTTCGCCTTTTGAAACTTTTTTAAGATGAGAGATGCGCGAGTGTAACGACATTACGGCGCGAAGTTCGGGTTTTTCAATTCCTTTCGGCAAAACATCATCGCCCAAACCATATAAAACTCCACCCAAACGCACAAGATTACCGAGTGAATTTTTATGAGCGATTGCTCCGGGCGAATTGGCTAAATCCTTGTATTTCGGATAAAAACCGTTTTCTTCAAAAATTGAAACTGCTTCATCAAACTGCTTTATTTGCTTTTCCGTAAAATCATTTTCCGCTAAACTATCCGCCGAAGCAAAATGCGTCATAACTCCTTCGACACGCAAATTATTAAATTGCTTCAAACCTTCAACAAATACTTTAACTTCATCAAAGCGGACACCGATTCTGCCCATTCCGGTATCAACTTTGACGTGAATGCTAGCTATCAAATTCTTTTCTTTTGCCGTTTGATTAAATTTTTCCGCAATTTCCAATTGATAAATAACCGGCATTAAATCGTTTTCCAACAGAAGATTTTCTTGTCCCGACCAAAAACTTCCCAGACAGAGAATCGGTTTTTTTATCCCGCTTTCGCGCAATTCCAAACCTTCTTCCGGTAATGCCACGCCAAACCAATCAATCCCTTCTTTTTCAAATTTTTTAGCGCATTCAATCGCGCCGTGTCCGTAACCGTCGGCTTTGACAACCGCCATATATTCAATGTTTTGCCCGATAAAATTTTTAACCGAATGGAAATTAAAGGCGAGATTATCTAAATGAATTTCCGCCCAAGTCGGGCGTTCTGCATCAAGCGATAACATAATGGAATAATAAAGATTTTTTGATTCTTTAGAGATTACTTTAACCGTCGCTTTGCCGACAGTTAAAGTAATCTCTAAAGTGGAATATTACCGTGTTTTTTCGGCGGATTTGTATCGCGCTTATTTTGCAGCAGCGATAAAGCCCGAATAAGTTTTGGTCTGGTGCAAGCCGGTTCGATTACTTCATCAATATAACCACGTTCCGCCGCAATATACGGATTGGCAAATTTTTCTTCAAATTCGGAAACTTTTTCATGACGATATTCTTCGGAATTTTCCGCAATCTCTGTGCGATAAAGAACACCAACCGCCCCTTCCGCGCCCATCACGGCAATTTCCGCTGTCGGATACGCAAAATTTATGTCGGTGCGAATATGTTTTGAAGCCATCACGCAATACGCGCCGCCGTAAGCCTTGCGAGTAATCACGGTGATTTTCGGTACGGTTGCTTCGGCAAAAGCAAAAAGGAGTTTCGCGCCGTGCCGGATAATTCCGCCGTGTTCCTGATTTACGCCGGGCAGAAATCCCGGAACATCTTCAAAAGTAATTAGCGGAATGTTAAAGCAATCGCAAAACCGCACGAACCGCGCCGCTTTAACCGATGCGTCAATATCCAAAACTCCGGCTAGAAAAGCCGGTTGATTGGCAACAATTCCAACCGAAAAACCGCCCAAACGCGCAAAACCGATAACAATATTCGGTGCGTAATGCTCCTGCACTTCAAAAAAATAATTTTCGTCGGCGATGATGTGGATAATGTCGCGGATGTCGTAAGGCTGAGTCGAGATTTCCGGCACGATTGTGTTTAACTTTTCATCCGTCCGATTGCTTGCATCGTTTGTCGGCACAAACGGCGGGTTTTCCATATTGTTCGACGGCACAAACGAAAGCAATTCCCGCGTCAAACGCAAAGCGTGTTCATCGTCGTCAGCCGCAAAATGCGCCACGCCCGAAATTGCATTGTGCGTCATCGCGCCGCCGAGTTCGTCCTTTGTAACTTCTTCGTGTGTCACGGTTTTTATCACGTCGGGACCGGTGATGAACATATACGAGGTATCTTTGACCATCACATTAAAATCCGTAATTGCTGGAGAATAAACCGCGCCGCCCGCGCAAGGTCCAAGAATACAACTGATTTGCGGAACAACGCCGCTTGCTAAAGTGTTTCGCAAAAAAATATCGGCGTAGCCACCCAAAGAAACAACGCCTTCCTGGATTCTCGCGCCGCCCGAATCGTTCAAGCCGATAATTGGCACGCCGGTTTTCATTGCAAAATCCATTACTTTGACGATTTTCTGGGCGTGTGTTTCGCTCAACGAGCCGCCGAAAACCGTAAAATCCTGTGCAAAAACAAAAACTTCGCGTCCGTCCACAAGTCCATGTCCGGTAATCACGCCGTCGCCGAGATATTTTTGATTTTCGAGTCCGAAATCGGTTGAACGGTGGACGACAAATTTATCAAATTCTTCAAAACTGCCTTCGTCTAAAAAAAAATCAATGCGTTCGCGTGCCGCCATTTTTCCCGAAGCACGTTGTTTTTCAACCCGCGCCGTGCCGCCGCCTTGCTCCGCCAGACGTGATTTTTCTTTTAAAAGTTCGAGTTTGCTTTTTGCTGCCTGTTTGCTTGTCGGTTGCATATTGACTAAGTTTAGCGAGTTTGCGGTTTTTTGCAAATCATTGAAAATTTGAAACCGCCTGTTCTATTTGCGGCAGAATTTTATCTCGAAGTCTTTTGACAAATAACGACGCTTGACGCACTTCGTCGGCGGTTTCGGAAAGATTTTGATTTATTTGCGCTGACAATTGCCGCAAACTGGTTT
>JACCYR010000407.1 GCA_013696385.1 Acidobacteriota bacterium | reverse complement strand
AAATATCAATCAGCGGAATCATCTCTAAAAGTCCGTCAAAAGTGTTGTCAATATCAATCGAAACTATCGCGCCGCCCGCTTTAGCTTCCCGCACCATTCGCGCACAGGCAAGTGTGTCGTGCGGCGTGGCGTGAAAAACTTTTGTCTTTTGCACAATTTTAAACGGCACATCTTCGGGCGCAAAAGCTAATTTTTCATCGCGTTTCCAGATAACCGTTCGCTCGCCGTTGCGCCCGTCAATGATAATAAACGCGATTTGCGTTTGTGCGCCTTCGATTTGTTCGGCAAAATCAACATTTACGCCTTCATTAATCAAAGTCTGCAAACCAAAATCTCCGGCTTGGTCTTTGCCGAAATGTCCGACATACGCCGTTTTTAAACCCAAACGCCGCAGCCCGACCATTGTTGAAGCAATTTCTCCGCCCGCCAGTTGCGTGTAATCGTCGAGTTCGATTTTTGAATTAAAAGCCGGATATTCCGGCACTTGAATTAAATAATCAACTGCATTTGTCCCGAAACCAACAACATCAAACTCTTTATTTTCAGCTATTTTAAAAGGAAACTGCATTCTTTATTTTTAAATTTGAAATTTGAAAACTTAGTCAATAATATCTAATAATTATTGAAGGAGAACAAATTAAATTTGACAATTTTTTTCGCAAAAAACTCTTGCCAAACAGTTCTTAAACAAGTTAGATTGAAAAACATAATAAACTGTCACTTAGTTTTTAAGTGAAACGCAATAAAAATAAATAAAAGAATCTGGAGAAAATAAAATGCCAACAACAGCCTGCCCCGAATGCAGCGAAGACGTATATGTAGATGCCGAATCAGAACAAGGCGATATTATTTCTTGTGATGAATGCGGTTCGGAATTGGAAATCGTCGGTTTAGACCCGATTGAATTAGATATTTATACGGATGTCGATTTAGATGTTTTTGAAGACGAAGAGGAAGACAGATTATAGCCAAAAAATTTATTTTAGATTGACGATTTCTCGAAATTTGATTGAAAGCGTCAATCTGATTATCGCTTATTTTCCTCAATTTATTGCTTAATTTCGTAGCCAGCGCGATTTTGTTTGATTTGAAAATTGTTTGAAATTTTAATCCGAACTTGATGAAATTTTTCGTCTTTGCGGTTTTCTTGATTCGGATAAAAGGCTAAAACGTAGGAAGCAGTAATTTCTTCGGCTAAAGATTTAAAGAGCGGCTCAAAACTTTTTTGCGTTGCGTAAAAGGCGCGTCCGCCGGTTTTTTCAAGCAAACCGCTGGCTTCGAGCGGCGTGGGAAGCGGTTTTTTATCATTTTGAAGGCGTGAAAACGATGGCAGAAGCACCGAATAAACGGTTGTCTCCGCTTCATTGGCGCGTTCAATCACGGTTTTCGGCGTAACTATGTCGCCGACCGGGAAACCGTCCGTGATTAAAATAACGGCGCGTTTCGGAATTTTTTGTTTGACCGACGGCGGCGATTTTTTCTTCAAAAGACGAATCGCGTAATCAACCGCGTCATAAGCGTGCGTTGAAAGCCCGTCTTGCTCGCGCAAAAGTTTGTCGAATGTTTTTTCGAGTTTCGCAGGGCGATTGGTGAACGATTGAATCGTCTTGACTTCCATTCCAAACGTCATCACGGCAAAATATGAATCGTAATCGGCAAGGCGGTCAACAAAATTTTGGAGAGCTGAGCGAAGTTTTATTAGTTCGGCGGGAGAAACGCTTCCCGAAACGTCCAACGCAAAAACTATCGAAAGCGGACGACCTTCAACGCTTTTTTTGATTGGCTCGAAAAAATCAATCTGCCGCTGTACGCCGTCCTCGAAAACCTTAAAATCTTTAGCTTCGAGTCCGCGAACAGGTTTCCCGTCTTTGTCCGTAACCGTTACTTCAAATGGAATTAAGTTGGTTTCAATTCGGATAACTTCATCGGAACTCTGAGCAAAAACCGGCAAAGCGAAGCAGCACAAAAAAAAGAAAAGAAAAATAAGGCGAAAATTAAAGCACTTAAGCATAAAGAAATGCATAAATCTCTGTTCAATTTTCGATACTTTTAATTTCATCATCTAATCTTTTGTGAACTCAAATTCTCCGAATGCTTCAGGAACGTGAAAATTCGGCGTTTCGGTCAATGTCGGCTGCCAAGCCAGATAGCCTCGCGCCGCGCCGCTTCCGATACAGCGAAACAAATTGCCACGCCAAACTTCGCCATTTTGCGGCTTTTTTCCAAACGCCTGCCACTGAATTTTAACAGCCGCCAAAACTTTATTGTCTAAAATTTTCGCCCCGACTTTCATACCCGAATTATAATTAAAATTTGGTTTGCGCCCGCCGCCGGGTAAGATTTCCAGTTTAACGTCGAGCCATTCGCTTGTCGGCGCGACTTCAAACTCAAAATAACTTTCTGCCTTGTCCGTGCCGGGCGCGACAAAAATTTCAAACACATCGCGTTCCCATAACTTTTGTGATTTTTCGATTATGTTTGGTTTATTGCTAACAATTAGAGGTTCTTTCTGATTTCCCTCAAACTGAATATAAAAAGCATTTTCACTCCAAACAAGCTGCGCTTTTGCGTTTCGTGCATTTTTAGCCGAAACTCCTGACCAATATTTATTTATTTTGATTTCCTCAGCTTTCTTCCAGACTTCATTTTGAAAGTCGTCAACCGCAAAATCTTTCTCTGTATATGAAACTTTTACCCGGTTCATCTGTTGCTTTGAAAATTTAATTATAGCGCAGGAATTATCCGTTTTGAAAAAACTTATTTATTCTGAAAATTTAAACTGACAAATTTAACAAAAAATTTCCATTTCCCGCAAAATTGCTTGCGCCGCCCGTTTTGACGCGCCGCCGTGTCCGAGAGTTTTTGTAACTTCGCGCAGTTTTTCGCGCATATTTTCATTTGCCTGCGGTTCAAGCAGACGAAATAGTTCCTCCGACAGAGTTTCGCTTGTAAAATCGTCTTGAATTAATTCTGCAGCAAGCCGTTCTTCGGCGATTAGATTTATCAAACCGAAATGCTCGACGCTGATTAAAGGGCGCAGTAATTTATAATTGAGCGGAGAAGTTTTATAAACAATCGCCATCGGCGTTCCAATAATTGCGGTTTCAAGCGTTGCCGTTCCGCTTGTTACGGCAACAACATTGGCGGCGTTAAGAACTTCGCAGGTTTCGTCTTTGACGGAAATTAAAGTTTCCGGCAATCTCAAACCTTTTGCTTTTGCTTTGTTGACAGCCGTTTCTATTTCAGAAAATTTGCGCGTTGAAGATAACGCGATGACAAACTGTAAATCCTGTTTTTTTTCCGCCATCAAACTCGCTGTTTCGAGCATTACCGGCAAAATCCGCACAATTTCCTTATGCCGACTTCCCGCCAATAAAGCAACAATTGGCTTTGCCGAATCAAGTTGAT
>JACCYR010000399.1 GCA_013696385.1 Acidobacteriota bacterium | reverse complement strand
AGCGCGTTGGTATAAGCCGTGCGAATTTCAATGGCGAGAGCGCGTTCGAGAGATGCGACTTGAGCGCGAATCTGACTTAATTCAAGCCGCGCCACTGCCACGCGCCGCGAGCGTTTTCCGCCGAGTTCAAAAACCTGCGTTACGCCGACGCTAAAATCAGATTCCGCTTCACCGCCGAGAAAACGCGGACTTCCGTATTCGGTGTCGAGCGTCGGATTCGGTCTGAATCCGACTTGTCTGAGCCGCCCTTCGGCAATCGCCAGCCGCTGTCGCGCCGCCAGCAAATCCGCCCGCCGACTGCTGCCGAACTCAATCAGCCGTTCAATGCTCAAGCCGTCCTGCGCGACGAATTCAGCGGACGTTAATTTTACTGCCGGCTGCGTCGGTGCTAAAACGGGTTGTTGTTGAGAAAAGGCGGTGGCGGTAAAAATAAAAATTACCGCCACCGCCACAGCCGGAAGAAGACAGGAGAAAACGTCCGGCTTTGAGAAACTACCCTTGTTCGATTTCTTGGTTGTCAAAAACATTCTGGATTTTTTCGATTACGCGGAAACTGTTTCTTCCCCGATTTGTTTTTCGTCCGCCATTCGCCACACAAAATAAAACAAGATTCCGAATAAGCCCAAAACAAACGCGCCAACCAAAAAGAGCAATACTGTTCTTATCCAAGACGCGGCATTTTCCGCTGATTCCGTTGGCGGAAATTCAACTTTAACGCCGGAGAAGGTCGCCGTATCGGTTTCGCCCGCGTAAATAATCTTGGCGCGGATTGTGTAAGTTCCGCCTTCAAGCGCGGGCAGTTTCACGTTAAAACTTCCGGCATTGTCGGTTTCTGCAATCGTCGCCGGAGTCATTGTGCCGTTTGCCGCTTCGATTTCAATCGCCGGATTAACACCCGCTAGTGCTTCGTTGGTTTCAAATTTAGTAATAAATAAACGCGCGTCAGTCGCCGTGTCAGGCATAAGCGTCGGGTGTTTGAGCATCACTTCCAAATCGCCGATGCGCGTCGTGTGCGAAACTGTACCTTTTGTGCTTTCGGTCGTCTTCGGTTTCGCTTCGCCGTGGTCTTCGCCGCCGTGCGCAAAAACTTGAGGTAAATTTCCCGCCACGAAAAGAATCATCGTAAAAATTATTGCCGCCTGTTTTCGCTGCTTTGAGAATACTTCAAACACTTTCATAAATTACTTCTCCAGATTAACAACTCTGAGATAAAAATAAAATCTTGAAGCAATCGTCCCGCAAGCCGTGTGCCAAGGATAAATAGCTTGGTAAAACTTATTATTTATGCAGCAAAATACAGATTAATATATGTTTTACAATTGTTTAAAAAGATAAACAACAAGTAAAAAATTGTTTGATTATAAACAAACTATTGTCTGATAATAGACAACTTTACAAAATGAAAATGCAAAACGGAATTTTGCTTGTATAAGAAAAAGCGTTAAGTATTTACAATTGAGTGCTTGGCGTTGCTTTGCAGTCAAAAAAGAATGTTAATAACTGCAAAGGCAAGCCGAATAAGTCTGTGAGGAATGGCAAATAAAAGAAGTTTTGGATTTTCAGATTTTTAAATATAAAAACTCTAAAACTCAATTCCTTGTTGGGCAAAAATTCCGGCGTGAAATGGATGCTTGACTTCTTTCATCTCGGTTACCAGATCAGCCGCGTCAATCAGTGCTTGCGGCGCGTTTCTGCCGGTTAAAACGATATGCAAATTGGGCTGCTTTTCGCGCACGATTTTGATTTCGCCCAAAATTTCGTTTAAATCTAAGAACTTATAATCCAAAACATAAACGAGTTCGTCAAAAACAAGTAAATCATATTCTTCGCTCCGCATTTTTTCGACGCACAATGCCCACGTTTTGCGCGAAGTTTTAATATCCTGCGTTTTATCATTCGTATCCCAAGTGAAACCGTCGCCCATTGTGTGAATTTCGATGCCGAGCAGTTCCGCCGATTCGTGTTCGCCGTAGCGGTCGGTTTTCGACTTCATAAATTGAATCATACAGCAGCGCATTCCGCGTCCCGCCGCCCGCATCATCAAACCTAAAGCGCAGGTCGTTTTTCCTTTGCCGTCGCCAGTATTAACCATCAACAGCCCGTGAGTTTTTTCCCGGTAATCCTCGCGCCGCCACTTGTATCGCTTTTCTTTTGTCATAAAATTCAACAGCCGCAAAAAAGCAGTACTTTTTTGCGGCTAATTTCCTTTGCCGTCGCGTTCATTTCCAACCATTTCAATTACCGCCGCCACAATTTCGTGTTCTTTTGCGTCCCAATCGCCGATGGCGCGACAGCCAGCCGCGTTTTTGTGTCCGCCGCCGCCGAACTTTTCGGCAACCCGCGCGACATTTATACCGTCTTTTGAACGCAGGCTGACGCGAAAGAAGTTTGGTTCGACTTCGCGCATATAAACAACCGCTTCGACTTCTTTCGCCGCCAGCGGAATGTTGACAAAACCACTATTGTCGCCGTCAACCGCGCCTGAACTTTCCTTCATCTCAAGCGTTTGGCGCATCCACGCAACTTTGCCGCTTGCATCGCGTTTGACCGTCGCTAAAACTTGGCGCATCAATTCAATCCGACTCCACGGATAACTATTATAAACGGCTTGCGAAATGTCTGCCGGTTTGACTCCGGCTTTGATGAGTTCAGAGGCAACTTTCAGGGTTCTTTCTGTTGTGTTCGGGAAATGAAATGAGCCGGTGTCGGTAACGAGTGCCAGATAAACGCATTCGGCAATTTCTTTTGTAATGCGTCCGCCGATTGCTTTGCAGAGATTATAAATCATCTCGCCGACTGCCGAAGCTGTTGCGTCAACCCAATTGATTGTGCCGAAATGTTCGCCGGTGGCGTGATGGTCAATGTTGACAACGAACTGATTTTCTAAGCCTTTGATGCGCGGACGCTCAATGTCAGAACATTCCATCACGAAAACCGCGTCGTATTGTTTGTCAATTTCCGAAATTTGACGGATTTCGTCCGCACCCGGAAGCTGTCGGTAAGATAGCGGAATGCCATCGCTGAGGATGACTTCTGCGTTTTTACCCAAAGAACGCAGCAACCAGCACAAGCCCAATGACGAGCCGATTCCGTCGCCGTCCGGTCTGACGTGCGTGGTAACGGCGAAATTCTGTTTATTTTCAATTAACTCTACTACTTGGCTTAACATCTTTAAAAAGTGAAAAGTGAAAAGTGGTGAGTGATAAGTTAAATTGTTTTTTACTTTTCACTTTTTACTTTTCACTTTTCGCTGTTCTCATTCCTTTTCAGTAAATTCCGCTTGCGGCGGTAAATCTTTCAGAAGTTCTTCGACGCGAATCGCATTTTCTTCGACCGTGTCGCGCACGAAATTTAAAATCGGCGCGTGGCGCAGGTCAAGATCTAACGCAACTTGCTGCCGGACAAAAGTAGCGGCATTTTGTAATGCTTTGAGTGCTTCTTTAGTTTCTTTTTCGTCGCCTTGAACAATGACGAAAACTTTGGCTTCGCGCAGATTGTCCGACACACGAACATCGGTTACGGTAACGGCTATCAGGCGCGGGTCGTCAAGTTCATAGCCGACAATTTCCGTAATTTCCGCGCGTAATACTTCTGCCAATCTTTCGGGTCTTCTCATTTCTCGTAATGAAACCGGCACGAATAAATTAAAATTTCTTCATCACTAACCTTATAAACCAAACGATGCTCGTCTGTTATACGTCTTGACCAAAGACCTTTTAGTTCGTGTTTCAATGGTTCAGGTTTGCCGATTCCCGAAAAAGGATTTCGTTGAAGGTCTTTTATGAGTCCGGCGATTTTTGCGTGAACCTTTTTATTTTCGCTTACCCAATCATTATAATTTTCAAAGGCTTCGGAAAGAAATGAAATCTTTCTCATAGATTTTCAACATCAATATAAATTCGTTTTTTTGGATCTTCCGCATCGCGCATCGCCTGTTCCAAATGTTTTCGATTCGCTTCAGTTGAGAGAAGATATTCGGTTGCATCTTGTTCTTCTTCAACTAAAACAATTACCTCAACTTCCGTCCCAATTGGCAAATCCGGCGCGGAAATTTCAATCATTCCGTTTTCTTTAACAATCGTTTTTTCTCTTATTCCGGTAATCATATTTTATAACTCCGTTGGTGCGATTTTCTCAATCGTGAACGCTTCAATTTCATCATTCGCCTTGATGTCGTTATAATTGACCAAACCAATTCCGCATTCAAAACCTTGACGGACTTCGCTCGCATCGTCTTTAAACCGTTTGAGCGAATCAATATCGCCTTCCCAAATGACGACATCATCGCGGATAAGCCGCGCTTTTGCCTGCCGCCTGATAACGCCGTCAGTTACGCGGCAACCAGCGACTGTGCCGACTTTTGAAACTTTGAATACTTCCAGAACAAGAGCTTTGCCGAGAATTGTTTCCTTTTCAACTGCGTCAAGCATTCCAATCATTGCCGCCGTAATTTCTTCTTCAACCTTGTAAATGATTGAATGCAGACGAATATCAACATCTTCCTGTTTGGCAGTATCAACGGCACGCGTTCCGGGACGCACGTTGAAGCCGATAATGACGACGGCAGTCGAGGCTTGGTCGGCTTGCGTCGCCGAAGCGAGCAGAACGTCCGATTCGGTAATTGC
>JACCYR010000396.1 GCA_013696385.1 Acidobacteriota bacterium | reverse complement strand
GTTGCCAATCTTTTTATAAAAGACGGCACTTTGGCGGAAGTTATCGGGCGCGACAATAAAGTTTTGAAAACTTACACGGCTGACCCGGGCAAATTTATCTTTGACGGAAAACTTGTTGCTTTGATTGATTTGGGAACTGCGGGCGCGGCAGAAGTCGTCGCTTCGGCGATTTTAGACCGACAGCGCGGCGAAGTCGTCGGTGAGAGAAGTTTTGGTGCGGGAACGGAACAAAAATTGTTTCCGCTTCGCGGCGGCGACGGACTTCTTTTAACTACCGCAAAATGGGCTTCGGCAAACGGGAGAACTTTTCTTTCGGATGAACGCATAAGTTCCGGCGTGAAGCCTTCAATTGAAGTTAAACGTCCCGAAACACCCGAACCGATTGATGTCGAAGATTTGGTTGACCAGCAGGAACAAGAAAATCAAGCTCCGCAACCAAATCCGCAAGCAACGCCGCAACCGACACCCAAAGTCGAACAACCTAAGCAATCAAAGGAAGATTTGCAGATGAAAAAGGCTTTGGAAATTTTGCGGGACAAATCGCAAGCGATGAAAGCCGGAAGCAGTGGATAATCTGATAAATTTTTATGTCTTGGTAAAGCCGGGTTTAACTGCTCGGCTTTTTTTACGAAAGAATTTGTTGTCGTCTTTCGATAAGACTGCTAAAATCACTTTTTAATGACAGAACAAAATTACAGAATACGCCCGCTTCAAGAAGATGACATTGCCGAATGGTTCATATTGCGAAAACTTTTGTGGGAAGGTTCAAGCGACGAAGAGCATAAAGTTGAAATGCTTGATATTTATGAGCATACCGAATCGCAGCTGATTCTGGTCGCCGAAACGGAAAATGGAAAACTCGTCGGATTTTTAGAAGCGAGCATTCGCCCGTTTGTCGAAGATTGTCATACCGACCACGTTGGATATTTAGAGGGTTGGTTTGTCGAACCTGATTATCGGCGATACGGTATCGGCAGAAAATTGGTGCGGGCGGCGGAAATCTGGGCGCGGAACAAAGGTTGTATAGAGATGGCTTCCGACTCCGAAATAGGAAACGATTTAAGTTTGAAATCGCATCTTAATCTCGGCTATCAAGAAACTTCGCGGCTCGTGCATTTGCGGAAAGATTTGGTTTAGAAAATGAAAAATTACGAATTACGAATTGCGAACTATGAATTCCGAATTGCAAAAATTCTTTGTCTTTTCTGCGTTCTCTGCGGCGCATTTTTTTCGGTGAAGGCGCAATCAAGCAACCAAAATTTTCCAACACCAATTACGACCAATGAAATCACCGGAAAGATTCCGGCGCGTGATATTGGCGATTCACGTCTGACAAGTTATTTTTATGTATTCGGCAGCAATCAAGGCGATGTTTTTCTCAATATTCAAACCTCAAATTTTAACGGAGATATTGATATTTTTACCGCCGATAACCTTAAACCAATCACGAAAATTACGATTTACGCCGATGTTTCCGAAAGCGAAACCGGTCGCGTAATTTATTTCAGAAAACCCGAAAAACTACTTTTGCGCGTTGAAGGGCGCTCGCCAAATGACGACGCGGCAACTTTCCGAATAAAATTTGCGGGAAGTTTTACATCGATTCAAGGAATTGCCGAAAATGTTCCTCCCGAATTGCCGGAAGTTAAAACCGAAAATCAAGGTGATGTCCGCGTCAATTCCGTTGGCACAATAATTGAAGTAAAACCTAAACCGACTCCGCAACCGAAAGAAATAGTTGCTAAAAAAGAATCTAAGCCAAAAAAGAATAAAACGGAAGAGATTGACGAAACGAAAGACCAGACGGATGAAAAAAAAGTTTCTCCTGATAAAGTCGGTGAAAAAAGTGAAGAAGAATCAAAGAAAATTGAAGAAGCAGTCGAGGAAAAAAATATTGTTGTAACCACAACCGAAGATAAAAAAGACGCGACGGCGGAAAATAAATCTGAAACCGAAGCGGTTAAAGCAGAGGAAACGAAAATAACGATTGAAAAATCAGAAGAAACTGTCGAAAAAAAGAACTTGGAAAATGAAAAATCAGATGAAAAAATTTCTGAAGTTGAAAAAGCTGAAAACAAAAACCTAACTGCTGCTAAACCAAAATCAAGCAAAGAATCGAAAAAAGCGAAAGAGCTAAGTGCGCTTGAAAACGTGCATTTGATTGTTTTATTTAAAGACGGCAACAAAATTGACCGTCCGATGAGCGAAGTTGTCCGCGTTAGCGTGAATAAGGGAATTTTGATTATTGTTACAAAGGAAGGAAATATCGGACGTTATTCTATTCTTGATGTGGAAAAAATGACTATTCAATAATAATTCAAGAAACGTAATTCCTTCACTTAGCAGAAATTACTTGATTAAGCCTGCCGGTCAATTGACCTTGCGGGTTGACTGCTTTAAGTTGAGATAAAATTTTCTTAGCTTCCTCGCTGTTGCCTTTTTTGTAGTAAGCAATTCCTAAATTAAAAAGCGTTGGTTCGTGTTGCGGATTTATTTGCAAAGAAGTTTGAAACTCTTTGACGGCACGGTCATAATCGGGATTTTCTTTTTGCAATAATGTAATGCCAAAATCGGTTCTGACATTTACGTCATTCGATTTTTTTTCAAGTGCTTTCTCATACCAATTGCCCGCTTTTTCCATCAAGTTTGAATCGAAATAAGCATTACCGATTTTGACGATTGTATCGTAATCATCAGGTTTTATTTGGTTGGCTTTTTCGTAAAATTTGACCGCCATATCAAATTTTTGAATTTTAGCATACATATCGCCGGCTTTGGTTTGCGCCTGAAAATTGTTCGGCTGGCTTTTGGCTTGGTCAAGCGTTTCGGAAACTTCGGGCAGCATTCCGCCTTCATTTGGTTTAACGCTGACGGCTTGAGTTTGCTGATTGAGAAAGGGCGCATTAACCACATTTTCAGCAGTATTTTGATATGCGATTGCATTACGATTTAGATTGTTCGAGATGAAAAAACCAAATATCAAACCGATAAACAAACCTGTAATACCAAATAAAACACTATTTTTATTCATTTTAGAAAACTATAATTGAAAACGACAAGGCAAACTGCATATGCCAACTGCCATCTTTCTTTATGCGTAACTGTGCAGACCCGGAAGCAGATAGCTCACTCCCAAATATGTAAATATCACCAATAAAAAGGCGACGATGGCAAAATAAGCGGAACTTCTGCCCGACCAACCACGAGAAATTCGCGTGTGCAAAAACGCGGCATATGTTAGCCACGCGACTAAAGCACCAGTTTCTTTTGAGTCGAAGCCCCAAGGTCTGCCCCACGATTCGTTTGCCCAAATTGCGCCGGTGATAAGGAGCATTGCCAAACCCGCAAATGCCAAACTCGCGGTCTTATACATTAAAGCGTCAAGCGATTCGAGAGAGGGAAGTCGTTCACGCAGCGTTTCCGTTCTGAAACCGAACAAAATCACGAAAAATGTTCCTGCTAAAGCTGTAATTAAACCAGCAAGTTCAACCGGATTGGTATTTAAACTCAAGAATAATTTGCTGCCGTTATTTTGCAGAAATTGTTTCGCGGCTTGTTCAAATTGAATCGGTTTTATCGCGGCAAATTCTTGAGCGGAAAGCTCTTGTTTGGAAGCGAGTTCCTTGCCTGCCGCAACATACTGACCCGGATTTTGAGTAAGCTGCGTCTGCAATCTCGGATATACGTCGGTTGTAGATTTAATACCGGAAACAAGAAATGCAATAGCTAGAATTTGCGTAACAAACGCGATTTTTAGCAAAATATGTCCGATTTTTTTTGCGTTTTCGTTATTTTGATAAAGGTAAAGCAAAAAGGAAATAATCACGCCGAGAAGTAAAATTCCCGATAAAACTAACGCTTCGCCGACGTATGGAATTTCAAGTCGAAACGGAGAGGAAAATGGTTTCGGTGAACTCGGAGCAAAAAGTCCCGCCCGATAGACAAATTCGGTAAAAACAGAAAATTTGCTAACCGTTGCTATCACGGCAAGCGCAAAAACGCTTGACCAAATCGCCATTGCTTCGACTTTTACTTTGTCTTTAAGCAGATAAATAACTGCAATTGCAAAACAAACCAACGCAATGCCGTAACTCAATGAAGCCACACCGACGTGAATCGGTCGCCAATAGGAATCTAAAACCGGCGGCAAATCAATAAATTCGGGTCCGATAAATCGCGCCAGAGTCAAAATTAACGCCGCCAGCGGAAGCGTGAATGCGCTTAAAAATTGAAAACTTTTGCGGTTTGCCAAAACCAGAGTCGTAATTCCCGCACCGAAAGCAAATGCCAGACTCAAATCATACAAATTGGCAAAAGGAATGTAGCGGAAAAACCAAGGCGTTGCCATATTTCCACCGGCGCGAAGCATTTCAATCTCGCGGTCAAACGCGCCGACCCAGCGCACCAGCCAACTCGACAAATTAAAGAAAACGCCGAGCGTCGCCGTCCATAAACCGATTTTCTGCGCCATTTCCGAAGGCGCGTAAAGATTGGTCAGTTGGAAAAGCGCGGCTAAAATATAACAAGCCAGCGCAATCATCATCAGCGCGCCATCGGAGATAAATTTTGCGCCGATTTCGATACGCAAAAACAGCATCAAAAATGCGCCGACAATTGCCAAAATTGCGGGCAAATATGAATAAAATGATGATTTGTTTTGGATACGTCTTACTTCTTCCATAATTTTATGCTACCTTTTTTTGTGGTTTATTTTCCGTTTTGTTTATTTTTGAGTTTAGCTTTGACATCCATTTCGGTGTTCCAAATCTACCTTCGAGAAGATTTGGAACGGACAAATCTTCATCCAACTGATTCCAGCGCAGATACAGACCATTCAAAAGCAATTCGACATCGGCAATTTCCTCATTGGTGGCATTTTGGAAAATCTGAATAATGCTTATCGGGACAAGAATTGTTATTCCGTTTTGCAAGTCAATCAACAATCGTTTAGTTTTGCGGTCAAAATTAACTTTTTTAGCTTTCGGAGCGTTTGCCATTTCTTTTTCACCGCGTCTTGTAGCTTCGACAAATTGGCGTTCAAACTCGGCTTCATTAATTTCTAACTTTTCGTTTATTAGTTCAGCCATAAATTTCTCTCCATTTTACTTGCAAAAATTCTTGGTTCTCAACCACGATATTTATCGCTTGTCGAATTTCATTTTGATTCATTCCATAATTTTTACGCATTGAAACAGTATCTTCAAAATTTATCAATACCTGCCGACCTTGTTTCCAAACATGAACGTGCATCGGTTCGTGGTCGTGAATGTTTATTTTAAAACTAAAGCCACTTTTTCTAAGCACGGTCGGCATCCGATTTATCCTCTAAATTGCCGACAATTTTATTGAATTTATCTTCAAAACCTTGCTCATTTCTGTTTGTATTTCCGCCCAAAACGACCTCAAAATCATTTTCATTTTGCGAGTCAATCATCGCCCAAATTCGTTTGTGCGAAAGAAAAAAGACGAAACACAACGCGCCGATTAAACCGAAACCTCCGATATACCAAGCAATAAATGCGGCATTAAACGGATCATATTTGATTGATAAAACGTGCGCGTAGGGTGATTTTTCAAAATCCTTCAACCGCCATTTATAACCTGCTTTGGGCGCGCCGACGGGGATATTATCCGACAAATTCGCCGCAAAAGCAAAAATTTTATTTTTTTCTCCGTTTGGAGAAGTAACGCTTAAGACAACTGCCGGATTGTTGTAATCAGCCGAACGCGTGTCGGGTTGCCCTTGCGGGTTAAATGTGAAATCAGGGAAAAATCCTTCATAAACAACCTTTGTTCCATCTGGCAAACTAACCGAACCGTTTCGCGCTAACCCAACTGTCAACGGCTGACCGCCGGCTTGCGGCGTAAGTTCGAGTGTCATATTTCTCGCGCTTCCGAGCGTGATTGCGCTTGCTTGAAAAAA
>JACCYR010000340.1 GCA_013696385.1 Acidobacteriota bacterium | reverse complement strand
CAAGCGGAAATTTGACATAAACCGAAGGCGAAGTATGTTCTTTGTATTCGACTTCGGCTTCCGCCAACGCCGTTTGGTCGTGAACGCACCAATAAACTGGACGTAGACCTTTATAAATATAACCGCGTTCCAAGAATCTGCCGAACAGTCGCGCCGTTTCCGATTCGTATTCATTCGACATTGTAAGATACGGATTTTCCCATTCGCCAAAAACACCGAGCCGCATAAAATCACGCGTCTGTCCATCCATCGCCTTTGAAGCGTGTTCGCGGCACAAACGGCGAAATGTCGAAACCGGCAAATCGTTTTTATTCTTGCCCTTTTCCGCAAGTTTTTTCTCGACATAAGTTTCAATCGGAAGCCCGTGACAATCGTAACCCGGCACATACGGCGCGTCAAAACCCATCATCGAACGCGATTTAACGACAAAATCTTTTAAGATTTTATTGAGCGCAGTTCCAAGATGAATGTCGGAATTGGCATACGGCGGACCGTCGTGCAGAATGAATTTCTCCGCGCCGCGCCGCGCTTTAAGAATCATCTTGTAAAGCCGCATTTCATTCCATTTTTTCAGACGTGCCGGTTCTGATTGTTCAAGATTTGCTTTCTGCGAAAAGGCGGTTTTCGGTAAATTAACGGTTTTCTTTAGTTCTAATGGTTTAGTCATAATGTTATTAATTGTTAATAGATTGCTGCTATTGCAATTTTATGAAACTTAGATGTTAGCATTTACCGGATAAAAAATCCGAAATCTAAAATCCAAAATCCAAAATTGAAAAAGTCCCAAGCCGTTTATTGACTTGGGACTTCTTTTTTCGAGCAAAGATTTATCTTTGGCTCTTAAAGAGCAAAGTCCCTGTTAGTAATAATGCTGATTATGTCGAAAGTAAATCTCATAAAATCTTCCCTTATATTTATGCCAACATTTAGCGTTTTAGTCAATCAATTGTTTCACTTTTGCTTCGACTGTTTCCTGAATCTCACGCAGATTTTCTTCCGAATCGGCTTCAAAGCGCAAAACAAGAATTGCCTGCGTGTTGGAAGCGCGTACTAAGCCCCAGCCGTTTTCAAATAAGATTCTTGCACCGTCAATTGTGATAACTTTGTTGGTTTGAGAAAATTCTTCCGCGATTTTTTGCACAATTATAAATTTCATTTCATCGGCGCAATCTACGCGCAGTTCGGGCGTGGAAAATGTTTCAGGCAAATCAGAAAGCAATTCGGATAAAGTTTTATCTGTTTTCGATAATATTTCTAAAACTCTCGCGCCCGCATAAGTCGCGTCGTCAAAGCCGTAAAACCGGTCGGCAAAAAAAATATGCCCGCTCATTTCTCCGGCGAGCGCGGCACCGGTTTCCTTCATTTTCGCTTTTATCAAAGAATGTCCGGCTTTCCACATTAATGGTTTTCCGCCGTGCGCTTGGATGTCGTTAAAAAGATTGTTTGAGCATTTTACTTCGGCGATAATTGTCGCGCCTCGATTTTCCTTCAAAATTTCACGTGACAGTAGCACCATCAGTTCGTCGCCCCAAATTATCCGCCCGTTTTCGTCAATCACGCCGATTCTATCGCCGTCGCCGTCAAACGCAATTCCCAAATCTGCACTATTTTCTTTGACTGCTTGAATTGCATCTTGCAGATTTTCGACAACCGTCGGGTCTGGGTGATGATTGGGAAAGTTGGAATCAGGTTCGGTAAAAAGTTTAACCAGTTTAATGCCAAGAGCTTCATAAATCGGCACAGCCGTTACGCCGCCCATTCCGTTTCCGCCGTCAACAACCGCTTTTAACTGACGTTTGCCGAGATTTATTTTCGATAAAATATCATTTTCATAGTCCGCCAGAACTTCGATTTCTTCCGCCGTGCCTTCGCCTTTCGGAAAATTTCCTGAAAGCGCAATTTCTTTGATTTCTTGAATTTGCGAACCAAAAAGCGTAGATTTTCCCAAACAAATCTTAAATCCGTTGTGGTCGGGCGGATTATGTGAGCCGGTAATCATTACGCCGCCGTCAACTTGCTTTGTGAAAACTGCGTGATAAAGCACTGGCGTTGGAACTTTGCCGATTAAAACCACGTCGCAGCCGGTCGCGTTAAAACCTTTGACCAGCAAATCCCGAAAACGCGGCGAACTCTCCCGCGCATCATAACCGATAGCGATGCGCTGTGCGCCGTTTTGCTGAAAAAATGTGCCGATTGCTTTTCCCAAAACCGCAACGGTTTCGTCCGTCAAATCGCGTCCGACAATGCCGCGTATGTCATACTCTCTGAAGATATTTTGATTCATAAAATTTTGTTAATGGTAAATGGTAAATTTATGATAAAAGAACCATTCACGATTTACCATTTACCATTTACCATTTACCATTTAGGCAACAGAGTATTGCCGAACGGCATCGAAACTTCCGTTAGGTTCAGAAATTCAAACGCAATTTGGTTATGAAAAAATTATTTCGTCTTTTTTATATCATAAGTTTATTTTTTGCTTTCGGTTTAACGGTTTCGGCACAAACGCCGCGCACCAGCCCGACTCCGCTCGCCGGTAACGATACAGGTCCAATCAAAACTTTCGAGGTGCGTCTGCCCGTTACGGTAGTTGAAAAAAAGAAAAAGAAGGATTTGGTTTCGGGTTTAATGCGCGGAGATTTTGCTGTTTTTGAAGACGGCGTTCAGCAGGAAGTTACGTTTTTTACCGATGAAAAAAACAATCCGCCCATCTATGTCGGCATTTTGATGGATACTTCGTCTTCGACCGCCGGAAAGATGGATTTTTCAAAACAGGCGGCGAAGGATTTTATCTATACCGTAACCAGACTTCGCAAGGATAAAGCCGCGTTTATGACTTTTGATAACGAAGTTACTTTGCGGCAGGACTTTACCGATAAACTGGATTTACTTGATAAAGCCGTTGACAAGGTGAAAAAGGTTGGTTCGCAAACCGCGCTCTACGATGCTGTCTGGCAGTTTTCCGATGAAAAACTCAGAAATGCGCCCGGCAGACGAGTGATTGTGATTATTACCGACGGCGACGATACTTTCAGCCGCGCTGATATAAAAGACGCGATAGACATTGCCCAACGCACCGAAACAACGATTTTCGGCATCTCAACTAAAGCCGGATTTTTAGGAACAGTGCCGGGCGTTGAAGCCGGAACGGTCAAGGATAAAGGCGACAAATATCTCGCGCAGTTGTGCGAAGCAACCGGCGGCGAAGCGTTTTTTACCGGCGATATGTTTGAACTTGAAAAGGCTTTTAAGAAAATTTCCGAAGAGCTTAGCGGGCAATACATCATTACTTATCGTCCGGCGAACCAAAATTACGACGGCAGAGAACGAAAGATCGAAGTTCGCTTTACCGATAAAGTCAAAACAGACAAATACAAAATTCGCACAAAGACAAGTTACCGCGCGATTAAAGACGATTTGAGATAAGTTTGTGGAGTTAATATGAAAAATTACGGAAAATTTGCAGTTTTATTGTTTATCTTTTTATTTGTCGGCATTGCGCTGTTTGGTTTAAATCATTCAAACGCGCAGCAGACACCGCCCAATCCCTCCGCGCAAAAGAGCGTTTCGACCAGCCCGACTCCGCCAATTAACCAAGAAGACGAAGTTATCAATATTGATACGGAAGTCGTCAATGTTCTGTTCACCGCGCAGGACAAAAACCGCCGTTTGCTGACAAATTTAAAGCAGGAAGACATCAGATTGATAGAAGATGGACAGCCGCAGGAAATTACATATTTCGGGCGACAGATTGATTTGCCGCTTTCGCTGGCGATTTTAATTGATACGAGCGCATCACAGGAACGCACCTTGCCCGAAGAAAAAGACGCGGCAAAATCGTTTATTCAATCGGTGGTGCGACCTGCCAAAGACGAAGTTTCGATAATTTCATTTACGGGCGAATCAACGCTTGAACAAGGAATGACAAATAATATTG
>JACCYR010000392.1 GCA_013696385.1 Acidobacteriota bacterium | reverse complement strand
GTTTTTCAATTTTCGGCGCGGCAAAATTCTTTTTTCTTCGTTGCGGATTTTTATTTGTCCGCCGTGCGTATGTCCGCTCAACACTAAATCAACTTCGACACGCGCCGCGCGTCTGACGATTATCGGGTTGTGCGCGAGCAGCATTTTCATTTCATCGGGAAACGAACCGCGCAACGCGGAACGCAAATCGGTTTTGCCGACCATATAATCGTCAACTCCGGCAAGCCAGAACGATGCGCCTCGTGCCGCAAAACGAAAACCTTCGTTAATCAAAACATTGATATTTTCTTGGCGCATCAAATCCGTAACCATTTCGGCATTCGTCCAATGGTCATGATTGCCGAGACAAGCATAGGTCCCAAACTCCGATTTCAACTGTCCCAAAACTTTAGCCATCGGTGCGATATACGCGGTTTCGTGCGAAATATAATCGCCTGTTAAAACAAACATATCCGGCTTTAACTGGTTGGAAATTTCAACGGCGCGGGAAATATGCCCAATATCGGTAAAAGGGCTGTGATGAATATCGGAAAGATGAACGAGCCGAAAACCTTCCAGATTTTTCGGCAGACGCTTGAGCCGAATTTTGATATTTTCAACTATTAAAGTATTGGCTTCGTTCAGAGCATAACGCGCCACCTGCGACAAATTTCCGGCTAAATCGCGCAGAGGCGTATCCGACCCAACCATTGAGGAAATTCTTTCCGATAATTTAGCTTTTTCTGCGGCGGCAAACTTCATACTTTTGACAGATTCTCAGCGTTAAAATTTTGATTAGATAACTAATCATAACTGCTTTGCGTGCCAAAAGTCTAGAATTGAGTTTGAAGAAAGTATTTTAACCAGTGTTTTGCAGGCGTAAATTCTTAAAGTTTTGAGTTTACCAAAAAGCAAACTAAAGTTTGAACTCAAAACTTTTCAAAACTTTCCCTGACATTCAATCTAAAATTGCTTTAACTTCTCTTGAGCGGGAGATTTTTGAAGTTTCTCACTTCTTGCGGTGAAAGCAAGCGATATGCGCCGACCGGCAGTAATTTATCGGTGATGTGTCCAATCTGGACGCGCCTTAATTTCACAACCGAATGCCCGACTGCATCGAACATCTTGCGGATTTGCTGGTTGTGTCCTTCGTAAAGCGTAACTTCAAACCAACCGTTTTTTTTTGTAGATTTTAACTCTTTGATTTCGGCGGGCGCGGTTTTGAAACCATCTTCCAATCTAATGCTGCGCCGCAGTTTGTTGATTGCGTTTTCATTTGGCAAGCCTTTGACCTTAACATCATAAACTTTCGGGATTTTTTTTGATGACGCGACAAAATTGGTAAATTCGCCGTCGTTGGTCAGGATTATCAAACCTTCGGTGTTGTAATCAAGCCGCCCGACCGGATGAAGTTTGCCGAGATTCGGCGGAACTAAATCGGTTACGAGATTTCTGCCTTCGGGGTCAGCTGCACTTGATAAATAGCCTTTTGGCTTATTGAGCAGAATATAAACATTTTCGCGCTTTTCGAGAAGCGGATTGATGAGTTTGCCGCTAACTTTGATGTGGTCGTTTTCGGGATTTGCCTTTGTGCCGAGCGTCGTAACAATTTCACCATTGACGGTAACTTCACCGTTTGAAATAAGTTGTTCAGCTTTGCGGCGCGATGCAATCCCTGCCTGCGCGATTAGTTTTTGTAAGCGTTCCATAATTAGTTGTCGGTTATCGGTTGTCAGTAGTCAGTAGTTAGTTGCCAGAAATAAGTTAATTATCATCCAATTACTTTTCTGATTATCGATACTGACTACTGACAACCAATAACCGACAACTATTTCCTTAATGAACGGGATAGTCCATTGAGCAGTCTGCCCACCTCCGCTGTTTGTTCCAATAGTTTATCAATTTCGACTTGATTAAGATAACCAAGATTGGCGGCGATTTGAAGCTGCGTTTCAACTTCCATTAGTGAGCCGTAAGCGATTGAAAGATGATGAACAAATTCTTTGACTGAATCTCTGCCTTGACCTTCGGCGATATTTGACGGAACGGAAACCACCGCCCGTCGTAGTTGTCCCGACAATCCATAAACTTCTTCTTTAGGGAAATTTTTAACTGAATTATAAACATCCGTTACTAAAATCATTGATTTTTGCCAAACCAATAATCCCCTGTAACTTCTTCCAGCCATTAATTAAAACTTCCTTTCCGAAAACTGACAACCGACAACTGGCTACTGACAACTATTTCGTTCTTGGCGACACCGGCACAAATTTATCCATTGAGGCGTTGATTTGCAAGTAAATTCTGGTTTCACGCGGAATCAAATTACGCCAACCCGCGCCGCCGCGTTTGATATAACCGGATAATCGCGCCGGATTTGAATTATAACCTGCTGACATCAATTCGGCAGGCGTGGCGATGCCGTTTTCTATCGCGGCGGAAACCGTGTCGTTGGTAATCAAATCGTCCCAAGTCATCTGCATATAGAGCAGCATCGCTTGGGCGGCGTTGACGTGGTTTCGCATCCCTTCGACAAAATCGGGCATTAAACCGATGTTGTAATAACGTGCGCGAATCAGCCGATAGGTCGAAGGAATCATTTGCACCATTCCGCCCGCACCTGCACTGCTGACCGAATAACGATAAGTTTGTCCTTCGTTTAGGGCGTAAAGCGCGAAAATGTCGTTATAGACGTTCGGCTGATATTCGGTGCGGAAACGCAAATGGTCAACATGCTCAACAATCGCCAGACGCTCCGCCATATCGGTAACTTGCGGCGAGATATTATAGCCTTTTTTGCGCAGATTTTCCCGCGCTAAATCAATTGTGTTTCGTATATAAATCCTTCCGGCATTAACGACTTCCGGCGTAACAATGCCGGGATGCGTCGAAATATAATAAGCCGTTTCCATATATACATCATCGCGGACAACCGGATACTGGACAAGCAGCGGAAGGTGCGCCCGATTTTCCGCATCAATAACCATCACCGGCGTATTGACGCCGTTGGGACGAATGATGCGAACTTTGACAAAATTTCCGTTCGTGGTCGTCAAAGAAATTTCCGCATCGCGTGCAAGAAACGCATCTTTGGTCATCACGACATAATCAATCTTCGCCGTTTTGTAATTGTAAAAGGCAATTCGGACGACATCGGTTATCAAAAAACTGTCGGTAATCGCGGTAGAAATCGGACGCGCGGTCATTTGCCGTTTAGCTTCGGCGATTTTCCTTTTAATTTCACCGAAGCTCAAAGGCTTGTAGAAGGTCGGCTGCGGCGTTGAAATTGTTACCGGATTATTCGGATTTCCAACCACAGCCGGATTTTGCAGCGGTGCTGACGACGGTTTGGGCGTAGGTGTCGGAGTCGGCGAAGGCAGTTTATCGGTTATGACAACCACTTTTTGCGCCGAAGTCGGCACAGGCGTTGGATTTGTGTTGATAATGCGATTGCGCGTCGGCGTGGGCAACTGTTCAACTGTTTGAGAAAATACATTGATTGTCAAAAAGACAAAGACACTGCACCCAATTAAAACTTTTAATTTCATAATGTTTGTTTTGAAGTTTTGAAAATTCAGGCGAGAGTGCCGCGGCAACTTCTTGGAAACTCACACTTATAAAGATTCGCTTATCTGATAAAAGGTTGTCAAACGCCGCGCGGAATTTTATGGATGCAACAATTTTCCATGATGGATATTTCGTATTTGTCGTTGCGACGGGTTTTACGATATAAATAAAATTTCTTCAATCGAATAACAATTATGAAAAAACTTTTTGGAACGGACGGAATACGCGGGGAAGCAGGCGTATTTCCGCTTGATGAAAAAACGGTTGAGATTATCGGCAGTTCAGTGGCGCGGCAGTTTCGGGAAAAACTTGGGCGAAAGCCGCGTTTTGTAACCGGACGCGACAC
This sequence comes from Acidobacteriota bacterium, assembly GCA_013696385.1. Taxonomy (GTDB): domain Bacteria; phylum Acidobacteriota; class Blastocatellia; order Pyrinomonadales; family Pyrinomonadaceae. Next base: position 2,956 of record JACCYR010000392.1, on the reverse strand, counting down.
GCGCGAATCAGGCGCGTGGATTGAAACAGCTTTTTGCCAAGGCGCAGACGCGGCGGGCGCACATTGCCAGTCGGCGGCGATTATTACAACGCCGGGTGTTGCTTTTTTAACAAAAGAATTTGATTTTGACGCGGGTGTTGTCATCAGCGCGTCGCATAATCCGTTTGCTGATAACGGCATCAAGATTTTTTTGCCGACGGGAAAAAAGATTGACGAAGCAACCGAAAAAGAAATCGAGAAAGACGTTTTTGATGGTCGCTGGTCAGTAGTTAGTAGTCAGTGGTCAGTTGATAATTCAAAGGCGAAAGTTTATCAGGAAAATTACATTGATTACCTTTCAGGCGAATTTAAAAACCTCACGCTCGAAAATTTTAAAATGGTAATAGATTGCGCCAACGGCGCGGCATCGAATCTTGCGCCAAAACTCTTTCAAAAATTCGGCGCACAAGTCGCTCTATTTAATTGCGAACCGACGGGACGCAACATCAACGAAAATTGCGGTTCGCTGCATCTTGAAAATGTGCAGAAGAAAGTTTTGGAAGAAAAAGCCGATTTTGGCGTTGCCTTTGACGGCGATGCTGACCGCTCCTTGTTTGTTGACGAAAAGGGAAATTTGGTTGACGGCGACGCGGTTTTGTGGATTATGGCAAAGCATCTGCAAGCTAATGGTAAATTAAATAATCAAACGATTGTCGCCACCGTGATGAGCAATCTCGGCTTGGAAATCGCGCTTAAATCAAAAAACATCAAACTTCTGCGGACGGCGGTTGGCGACAAATACGTTTTGCAGGAACTTCTTAAAACAAATTCGAGCATTGGCGGCGAACAATCGGGGCATATTATTTTTCCAAACAAAAGTCTGGTCGGCGACGGGCTAATGACGACGCTGTTTTTGCTTGAGGCGTTGCGGGAAAACGATAAAACTTTGTCGGAAATGACAGCGGGTTTTTCGCGCTTTCCGCAAATTCTGGTCAACGTCAAAGTCAAAGAAAAACGTCCGTTTGAAGAAATTGCGGAAATTGCCGAAGCTGCCGCGAAAATTGAAAACCAGCTCGGCAGCAAAGGACGCTTACTGCTTCGTTATTCAGGAACGGAAAATCTGGCGCGGGTAATGATTGAAGGGGAAAATCAAGCGGAAATTCAAGCCCAAGCAAACTGCTTGGCGGAAATTATCAGAAAAAATCTGGGATAAAATAAAAAATATTCGAGCAATTGAAGAATCCTTTCTCGAAATTCATCTCGAAATAGTTTCAGATTATTTAATTTTGCCCGAAAAATTAAATAATGATTAACTCCACTTGCCAAAGCAAATCAAAAAATTGTATATTTGATTAACTGAAACGGTAGGTAAAACCTTCGTTTCAAGTGGTTGCTGGGGTGAGGACAGTAATCACGAATTGGCAGGTGCGGTACACTTCCACGTTGCTTCGCCTGCTCTATCTTTTTTAAACCGCTCTTTTCTTTCTGCTTGGGCAAATCCGAAAAGTTAAGTTAATCTCAAACAATAAACTTGGCTGAAATAAAGTTAAAATATAAAGGTGAGTTAGAGCCGCAATAAATGGGAAACATTTCCGTAAAACTAAACGGCAGTGCGCGCCGATACGAAATAAAAATCGGACACGATTTGCTAAATAATTGCAGCCGTTGGGCGCAGAAATGCCTTTCGCCTGAAACAAAAAAAATCGCGCTTGTGTCTAATGCGAAAGTTTTTCGCTTGTATGGCGAAGTCGTCAAAAAAAGTTTTGAAAACGCCGGTTTGGAAGTTTTTGTTTGGAAAATGGGCGACGGCGAAAAATATAAAAATCTTTGCTCGCTCGAAAAGGCTCTAAAATTTTTCAGCCAAAATAAACTAAAAAGAACCGACGCGGCGGTTGCGCTCGGCGGCGGCGTGGTCGGCGATTTGGCGGGTTTTGCGGCGGCAATCTACTTACGCGGTATTTCTTTTCTGCAAATTCCAACAACGCTTCTGGCAATGATTGATTCTTCGGTCGGCGGAAAAACTGCCGTCAACACTGAATTCGGCAAAAATCTTATCGGCGCGTTTTACCAACCAAACGGAGTTCTGATTGATGTTAAAACACTGAGAACTTTGCCGCGCCGCGAACTCGTTGCCGGATTTTGCGAAGCCGTCAAACAAGGCGCAATCGCAAATCAAAAACTTTTCGACCAAACCGCCGAATTTTTAAAAAATTACTCACCCGCAAATTTCAAAAATTGTTTTTCCGATAAAAAATTTCTCGTCGAACTAGAAAATCTGCTCGCCGCGCAAGTCAGATTTAAAGCGGAAATCGTTATGCAGGACGAACGCGAAAGCGTCGCAAGAATTGATGGTAAATCGCGTAAAATCTTAAATTTCGGGCATACACTTGCTCACGCGCTCGAAAAAGTTACCGATTATAAATACTTCAAACACGGCGAAGCAGTCGGCTGCGGAATTTTATTTGCCGCCGAATTGTCAAAAAAACTTAATATTCTTGACAATTCGGAATTAAAATTATTAAACGATGTTTTGCGCCGGGTTGGAAAACTTCCCGACACAAGCAATATCAAGATTGAAAAAGTGTTTGAAGCCTTTGCGTTTGATAAAAAGACAATCGGAGAGTCGCTGCAATTTATTCTCTTGGAAAAAATCGGCAAACCAGTAATTCTGCAAACCGGAGATATTCCCAAATCAGCCATCGAAAAATCTCTCGAAACAGTTCTGCATAGATAAATTTACGAGCGCGTTTTGAGTTCCAATTTTAGTTGGCTCTTTTGCCAGCCAGAGCCAACTAAAGTTGGAACTCAAAATTTTCCGATAGAGAACGATTCGCCGATTTCGGGTTAAACGGCTGCCGATAAAACTCGCGGAGTTCTGAGGCTTTGCAGCTGCACTAAACCGTTTGGCGCGTCAGCCAGCCAAGTTGTCGGGCAAACGCCGCAGGTTGTGCATTTTTCAACCGCCGGACACGGTTTT
>JACCYR010000335.1 GCA_013696385.1 Acidobacteriota bacterium | reverse complement strand
GAATATTCGATGATAAAAGCGGCGGGCGAAAAAGGTTGGATTGACGCGGACAAAGCGATGATGGAAAGTTTAATTTCAATCAAACGGGCGGGCGCGGATGTGATAATTACCTATTTTGCCAAAGACGTGGTTAAACTAATTTAAGAATTTTGAAACCACAGATGGACACAGATAAACACAGATGATAAGAAAGATTTTATACTAAAAACCTGCCTAACTTCTTTTTAAAAATTATCTGCGTTTATCTGTGTCTATCTGTGGTTAAATTTAATTTAAAAATGAAAACAACAAAAAGCGACAAACTATTTAAAGAAGCCCAAAAACATTTGCCCGGCGGAGTTAATTCGCCGGTTCGTGCTTTTAAATCCGTCGGGCGCAATCCGCTTTATATCAAAAAAGCTAAGGGTGCGAAACTGACCGACGCGGACGGCAATGTTTTTATAGATTATATCGGTTCGTGGGGTCCGATGATTCTTGGACACACGCGCAAAGAAGTTATCAATGCAATCAAAAAAGTCGCCACCGACGGCACGAGTTTCGGCGCGTGTTGCGAACAGGAAATCCTTCTCGCCAAGTTGATAAAAAAATTCGTGCCGTCGGTGGAAATTGTCCGAATGGTCAATTCGGGAACGGAAGCGACGATGAGTGCGATGCGGCTGGCACGAGGCTTTACACAGCGCGAAAAGATTATCAAATTTGAAGGCTGTTATCACGGACACGCCGATTCGTTTTTGATAAAAGCGGGTTCGGGCGTGGCGACACTCGGTTTGCCTGACAGTCCGGGCGTGACGAAATCCACGGCGAAAGACACGCTGACCGCCAAATACAACGACATCGAATCGGTTTATCGGCTGGTTGAAAAAAATAAAGACAGTGTTGCCGCTGTTTTCATCGAACCGGTCGCGGGAAATATGGGTTGCGTTCCCGCCGAAAAAGATTTTTTGATAAAATTGAGAGAACTCTGTGACGCGGAAAAGATTGTTTTGATTTTTGATGAAGTAATGACGGGTTTTCGCTTGGCGCGCGGCGGCGCACAGGAAATTTACGGCATTACGCCGGATTTAACGACATTCGGAAAAATTATCGGCGGCGGTTTGCCCGTCGGCGCGTATGGCGGCAGACGCGAGATTATGGAGATGATTGCACCTGCGGGACCTGTCTATCAAGCAGGAACTTTGTCGGGAAATCCTTTGGCGATGCAGGCTGGTTACGAAACATTAAAAATAATTGACAACGATAAAAACTTTTACAAAAAACTTGGCGACAGTTGTCAATATCTTTACGATGGCTTGCTCGAAGTGAACAAAAAACTCAATAAAAATCTAACTTTTAATAGTTGCGGTTCAATGTTCACAATGTTTTTCACTGACCAGAAAGTAACCGATTTTGACAGCGCGAAAACTTCCGACACAAAAGCATTCGGCAGATATTTCAATCTAATGTTGGCGGGCGGCATTTATTTGCCGCCGTCGCAGCTTGAAGCGTGGTTTGTATCGGCGGCGCATTCACACAAGGATTTGGACAAAGCGATTAAAACGCATCACTCGGCAATGAAAGCGTTATGAGCCGAAAATGTGAAACTAAGAATTTTCGACAAGTTAATTTTTGCTTTCGATAATAGCTGAGTGTCAGCAACGGCTTATTATACGGAAATAAAATAGGTCAGTAGTTGTTTTCTTTCTGAAAAACAGCGAACAGTTGATAGTGAACAGTTGAAAGTTTATGCCAATGAATAAAAAACTATTGACTATCAACTGTTCGCTATTAACTATTTTTCAGTCAAACCGCACCAACCTTTTTTATTTTTGTATTATTTCAAACGACATTTTATAGGAAAGTTTAAATTTGTCTGCAAAGCATAAATGAATCGTTTCTTAAATTTTGTATCAATAACATTAAGCATGCTCGCTCTGCTGTCGGTCATCTGGATTATTGTTCCTGCGCCTTCTTTTTACGTTTGGCTTTTTTCTGTGGCGGTGAGCGAATGGAGTTTGTGGTTTGGCGCGATTGCCGTAGCCGGAATTGCTTGCGGCGTGTTTGTTCGCATCGTTTATGGAAGCGAAAATATCTGGTTTGTTTCAGTAATAATCGGCAGTCTTGCTTTGATTATTTCATTCTATCCGCTTTTTAGTGTTATTTCAGCTGCCCGCCGACACAATGTTTCGCTTTCGCTGTCGCAGTATTTTAGCGGATTGCACTCAAATAATAATTTTTCTGAAACTGAGTTGGATAATTTTACAACTTACTCTTTCGCTCAAGTCGGCGGGCAGGATTTAGGGTTGGATGTTTATTTGCCGACAAATGAAACAACAAATAAAGGCGCGGGAATAATTGTTGTTCACGGCGGTTCGTGGCGCGGCGGCAAACGAAGCGATCTTCCGCAGTGGAATCAGTGGCTGACGAAACAAGGTTTTGTTGTCTTTGATATTGATTACCGGCTTGTGCCGCAGCCAAACTATCTGACGGCGACCGGCGATGTTAAATGCGCCGTCCGATGGGTTAAAGAAAATGCCGCGAAATTCAAAATTTCGCCCGACCAAATTGCTCTTCTCGGACGTTCTGCCGGAGCGCATCTGGCTTTGCTTGCCGCTTATTCTGCCGATGATGCGCGGCTTCCAGCAAGTTGTTCGGAGAAAGAAACAAGCGAAGATGTTCGCGCCGTCGCTTCCCTTTACGCGCCGACCGATCTTCTGTGGGACTATGATAATCCGGCAAACCAATTTGTCATTGACGGACCTGCAACGCTGGCTGATTTTCTCGGCGGGAATCCGCACGAGTCCGATGAAATGCGTAATCGCTTTATTCTCGCATCGCCCGTCGCGCACGTTACTTCCGCAACGCCGCCGACTTTGCTGATTCACGGCGGGCAAGATCAACTCGTTAGAAGCGAGAATTTAAAACTGCTTGCCGATAAATTAAAAGAAGAAGATGTGCCGCACAAAACACTTTTTATTCCCTACGCGCAACACGGCTTTGACTATAACTTTAACGGCTGGGGCGCACAGATCGCTGAATCTGTAATCTCGGAGTTTTTACGCGAAAATACTAAAGCCCGATAACTGTCAAAAGTCGTCAATTTTAGTGAACTGTCAAATCCGATAAATGCGCTGCTTGCCGCCTATTATTTGACTAGACACTCAATCGTTTGATTGTTTTTGTTTTTTTTGCGCCGCTTCAAAACGGGCGCGGATTGTTTCGTCGGTTAATTCCACTCGCGGATTCAAGACGTTATCGGCAACCAGCGAAAAGTCCGCGCAATGTAGCTCGGATGTTCCATATTTGGTATTCCATAAATTCGGCGGCAAATTTAACTCTGCCGACAATTGGCTGAGAAATTCCTCAAGCGACCGCCGTTTATTTTCCGGCTCATAAAAGATTTCAATCTGGTAAAGTTTCGCGTCGAAAAAGCGCAGATATAAAGCCCGCACACCGAACAAAAAGTGTGGCGGTTTTTTCTCGATAAAGTTTTGAAAAAATGAACCTTCCCTTTTAATTTTCAGTTTTAAATCTTTACCGAAAATGCTTTTGACTTGAGTTGGAGTCATTTCAAGCCGTAAGCCGAACAAAGTCGGTGCATCTGTTAACTCCAAACGGCATGTTTCCTGCGCTGTGCAATTTACAGCAAAATTTAGAAATATCGACAATAACAGAAATACCTTCATAATAAATTGTCTGTTTAATTCTAACTGCGCCTGCTTTGACAAAAAGATTCAATAACAAGTAAAACCGAACTGCACTAACAAATTCGCGGCAGCTGTTCGCCGACGAGCATATCAACGATGCGCGTTCCGCCAAAGCCGGTTTTCATCGCCACGATTCCCTCAGGTTCGGCGTTTACTTCGCCGATGATACAGGCATTTTGCCCATATTTGTTTTGCTTCATTCGCGTAACAATTTTGTCGGCGATGTCGGCAGAAACTATCGCCATCAACTTTCCTTCGTTGGCGACATAAAGCGGGTCAAGTCCTAAAATCTCGCACGCGCCTTTGACTTCTTCGCGCACCGGAATTAAATCTTCAAATATTTCGATATAAACTTCAGAACTCATCGCAATTTCGTTGAGCGTCGTTGCCGCGCCGCCGCGCGTCGGGTCGCGCAAACAGTGAATCGCTTCCGTTTTTCCCAATCTTGCTGCTTCGTCGAGCATTTCTTTGACGAGTAAATTCAGCGGCGCGGAATCGCTTTCGATTTCCGTTTCGAGTTCGAGTTCGCCACGCGCAATCAAAATTGTCGTGCCGTGGTCGCCGAGTGTTCCGCTTAAAACTACTTTGTCGCCGACTTGGGCGCGTGAAGCGGAAATGTTTGCGGGCGATTCGATAACGCCGATGCCGGAAGTGTTGATAAAAATTTTATCCGCGCCGCCTTTTTGGACGACTTTCGTGTCGCCGGTAAC
>JACCYR010000296.1 GCA_013696385.1 Acidobacteriota bacterium | reverse complement strand
AACGTGAATTTCTGCGCCACACGCTGGCGACTTTGGCTTATCGCGGCGGCAAAGCTATTGCCGATGCGCCCGAAAGTTTTGCGGCGATGAAGGCGAGCGAAACGACGCGCACGCCGGTCGAGATTCTGGCGCATATCGGCGACCTTCTCGATTGGGCTTTGTGGATGGCGCGGGAGAAACCTGTTTGGAAAGATTCTGAACCTTTGGCTTGGGAACAGGAAACGGCGCGTTTCTTTGATTGCTTGAAAAAGTTTGACGAGTTTTTGGCTTCCGAAGAACCTTTGGCAAAAACGTGCGAGAAGATTTTTCAAGGTCCGATTGCCGATGCTTTGACGCACGTCGGGCAAATTAATCTTTTGCGACGAATGTTTCATGCACCAATTCGCGGCGAAAATTATTTCAGAGCGGAAATCGAAATAGGGCGCGTTGGACAAAAACAATCGGCAAACCGCGTTGAGTTTGATTGAATCAAATAAATCGAGATGTTAAACCCTATTGTCATCGCCATTCCGATTTTCGGGCTTCTAATTGCCCTCGAAGCATATCTCGTAATACGCGAAAACCGCGAGAATTTTGACCGCAAAGATACTTGGACAAATATTTTTATCGGTTTTATGAGCGTCGCGTGGGGCGTACTTTTCGGCTTGGTAACGAGTTTAATTTATCTTTGGGGTTACGAACTCGCGCCCGTTAAGATGCCGATGAACGCTCTGTGGGCGTGGGTAATTTTACTTTTCGTTGACGATTTTGCATATTACTGGTTTCACCGCTTCAGCCACGAAGTCCGATTCTTCTGGAACTTTCACGTCGTTCATCATTCGAGCAATCAATATAATTTGAGCGTTGCCGTTCGTCAAAGTTGGTTTAGCGGCATTGCGCACTGGATTTTTTATCTGCCGATTGCTTTTTTGGGCTTTCCGTTGTGGGCATTTGCAATAATGCACGGCTTAAATTTGATCTATCAATTCTGGATTCATACGAAACTCGTCGGCAAAATCGGTTTTTTGGAGAAAATTCTCAACACGCCGTCGCATCACCGCGTTCATCACGGTGTTAATAACGATTATTTAGACAAAAATTACGCGGGAATTTTTATCGTTTGGGACAGAATGTTCCGCACGTTTATTGAAGAAACTGAAACGCCGCGTTACGGCATTATTAAACCTATCAATAGTTACAATATGCTTTGGATAAATTCGCATAGTTGGTTTGAGATGTTTAAAGCAGTAAAGCAAAAGAAAACTCTACTCGGAAAACTGCGTTGTGTTTTTGGCGCGCCCGCTATGGAATTTGACGAGAAATTAGAAAAAACTTCCGTAATAGTTTAATATCAATTTTTAACTGTATGAATGAAAGAAAAATCAGAGTTTTAGTGGCGAAACCCGGACTCGACGGACACGACCGCGGCGCGAAAGTTATCGCCCGTGCATTGCGCGATGCAGGAATGGAAGTTATTTACACGGGTTTGCGGCAAACGCCCGAAATGATTGCCTCCGCAGCTTTGCAGGAAGATGTTGATGCGGTTGGAATTTCGATTTTGTCGGGCGCACATAATACGCTTTGCCCGCGAATCGTTAATCTTCTGCGCGAAAACGGAATGGACGACACGCTTGTTCTTGTCGGCGGCATCGTGCCGCAGGAAGATATTTCAACGCTTAAAGCAAACGGCGTTTCTGAAATTTTTTTGCCCGGCACTTCAACCGAAGATATTGTTACGTTTATCCGCCAAAATGTCAGAAGTGAAAACTAATTTGCTTTTCCAATAACAGTTGCTTTATTATCATCGAAGAAACTATCAAAGGAGTTGAAAATTATGAGAAAATTATTAAGTGTATTTTTTGCTTTCGCAATCTTGCTTTCGGTTGCTTTTATAAGCAACGCAATTTCGGAAAATAATCCGTTTTCTGCCCAAGCGCAAACCCGCACGGGCAAAGTAACCGTTAAGAAGAAAAAGAACGGTATTGCTTCGAGAACATATCGCGGCGGGAAATATGTCTACCACAAAGCCAAAAGAGGCACTATTTACGCCAGTAAGAAAACATATCAAGGCGGAAAATATGCCGCGAAGAAAACCGTTCAAGGCACAAAATATGCAGCGAGGAAAACCGTCAAAGGCACAAAATATACAGCGCATAAAACAAAACGCGGCACAAAAGCCTTTGTTAGCCGAACAAAGAAAATAGTTCAATAGAATAAAATTTTGCAGCCTAACAACCCGCGTTCACAATTCAAGATAAATTGTGAACGCTTTCTTTTGGCACGATATATGCAGTTACGATTGTAAAACCATCAGATATTGAAATTTTGTTCGCTAAGGAGATTCATTATGAAACTAAAAGGACTAAAATGTTTGGGATTGTTACTGGCAATCGTATCGTTTTCATACGGCGCGGCTCAAGCTCAAGTTGTTGATGCCGTCAAAGATGCTGCTAAGAAAACAAAAGAAGTTACGGTTGATGCAGCGAAGAAAACTAAAGACGTAACGACTGATGTTGTTGACAAAACTAAAGATGTAACGGTTGATGCGGCTAAGAAAACCGTTGATGTTACAACTGAGGTTTATGATAAAGCCGATGACGCGGCGGCTGATGCGGTTGAAGGGACGAAAAAAGTTTATGACAAAACCGACGATGTTGCTGCCGATGTTTGGGAAGCCAGTGCCAAGGGAACAAAAACCGCTGTCTATTATACTGGTGATAAGGCGGCAGATTTTGGCAAACTTGGATACGGTGCCGGTAAAGAAGTTGTGATGACGACTTGGGACGGAACAAAATGGGTTTCCAAAAAAGTCTGGGTTTTCACAAAAAAAGCTGCTGGTAAAACTGAAGAAGTGATTAATTAAACTAAAATTATTTTTAGAAATTTTGGGGCGTATCAGAATCAAAAAACAAATGATTCTTGACCGCCTCAATTTTTTGTTTTCTAATAAAATCAAATGAAAGAAATAGTTAGAGTAGCGAGCGGACAAGGTTTTTGGGGCGATTTGCTGACCGCGCCGATTGATCAGGTGCGCGGCGGACAAATTGATTATTTAATGTTGGATTATCTGGCGGAAGTTACGATGTCCATTTTGCAGAAACAGCGTTCGCGCAACCCGGAAGCCGGTTATGCGCGGGATTTTGTTTCGCTATTACAGGAAATTTTGCCCGAATGTGTTGAAAAGGATATTAAAGTTTTATCAAACGCGGGCGGCGTAAATGTAATGGGCTGCGCCGAAGCAATCAAAAAGGTAGCGCAGGAATTAGGTTTGAGCGGAAAAGTAAAAATCGGCGTTATCACGGGCGACGATATTTTGCCGCGTCTGGACGAATTTCTTGAAAAAAACATTGAGATAAGAAATATGGATACGGGCGAATCTTTATCATCAATCCGCGATAAAGTACAAAGCGCGAATGTTTATCTCGGTGCAAAACCGTTGGTCGAAGCGCTCGGCAAAGGCGCGCAAATTATTGTCGGTGGCAGATTAACCGATACGGGTTTAACGCTTGCGCCCTTGATGCACGAATTTAACTGGTCGTTTGAAGATTGGGACAAAGTTGCAACTGGCACAATCGCCGGACATATTATTGAATGCGGAGCGCAGTGTTCGGGCGGAAATTGTCAGTTTGACTGGCAAAACATTCCCGATATGGCAAATGTCGGTTTTCCGATTGTCGAAGCCTATCCGAACGGCGATTTTGTTATCACCAAACACGAAGGCACGGGCGGACGAGTTAATGTTCAATCGGTTAAAGAGCAGCTTTTATACGAAATGGGCGACCCGCACGAATACATCACGCCCGATGTTGTCGCGGATTTTACGACGATTCATTTGGAAGACGACGGTGAGAACCGTGTCAAAGTGTTTGGCATCAAAGGCAAGCCGAACACCGAATTTTACAAAGTTTCGATTGCATATTCGGCAGGTTGGAAAGCCGTCGGAACGCTTGTTTATTCTTACCCGGACGCTTTTGAGAAAGCAAAAATGGCGGATTTAATTTTGCGTTCGCGGCTCGATAAATTAGGTTTGCAGTTTGATGTGATTTTAACCGAATTTGTCGGCGTGAACGCCACGCACGGACATCTCGCGGGCGAACCGCCGAAAGATATTCCCGAAGTCCAGCTGCGTTTCGGCGTGCGCGGGCAAAGCAAAGAAGATGTCGAAAGATTTACCAAAGAACTCGCGCCGCTGATTTTGACAGGTCCGCCGGGAGTAACGGGTTTTGCTGGTGGTCGCCCGAAAGTCGAAGAAATTATGGCTTATTTTCCGGCTTTGATTCCAAAGGATTTGATTGAAACAAAGGTTGAAATTTTGGATGCCTAAATGATGCGGGAATTATGCAAATTCTCGCAGCTTCTAACCAATTACTTGAAAATTATTTATCGTCCAAAATTTTAACCTCGGAACTTGATTTGGTGAAACGTGAATAATCGAATGTAACTTTTGTGTCTTTGACGGCGTTAGATTGATTTTTCTTACTGTTTTTTGCATTGTATTGAGTAAGGGAAACTTGTTTCGGAACTAAAATTCCGTAATCGCTCGGCTGATATTCAAAATCGCTTTTCATTAACACAAACGGATTTTCGGTTCGTGCCGCTAATTCTCTTTCTTCGCGCCAAAGCTGAAAAGTTTTTGTATCAATCCATAATTTCCCGCGCAAGAAAACATCTGATTTCTTGACTGAACTTGGCAAATCCAAATTATAATTCAGACTTAGATCTTTTGAATTATTATTCTTTTCGTTGATTAAAATAAACGGACTTTTCTTCAATTGCTGATAACCAATCAGATAAACTTCGTTTCCCTGAATGTTTTCCGAACCGAGAAGTTGAAAATTAAAAAAGGGGCGAAGATTGTCGGACAAAACAACTGCCGGTGAAAGCGTCAAACCGGAGATTTCCAGACTTTTATCATAGCGCGAGCCTTCGGCTTGAATTTTTTCCAGTTCTTTTTCAACCGAATTTGATTTTTTCAACTGGGCGAAAAATTCGGCTGACCGCTTTTCAGCGTTGGGAACTGCCTTTCCGTCTACCGAAAGTATGTTTCGATATTCAGAAGCCAATTTGTTGTCCTTTTCAGATTGGATAACGGTAAAATTAGATTCAATTATATTTTGCTTTTTTATTTCATCGTTTTTATCGTATTTTTCAAAAGTTTTGGTTTCTTTGGCGATTAAATTCCTAAATTCTTCTTCATAAGCAACTGTTTGCTGTGCTGCCTTGCGAAGAATAGTTTCCAAATCAAACTGCACTGTCGGAATTTGTCCGAACACAAAATTTGTGCCTGCGATAATTAACACAATCGAAAACAGAATTTTTACAATAAATCTCATTATTATTTTAACCTCAAACAAAATTTCATACTTGATTTATTATCTAAACAGTAACGTCTTATCTCACTTATATTTACTAAGTGTTACAGAGTGTTATTTAGTGAATAACTAAGAGTATTCTATCACTCTGTATTACTCCAAGCTAACAGGTAACAGCTACATTTTTAGATACAGCAACTTGCAAGTCATCAAAACACTTT
>JACCYR010000289.1 GCA_013696385.1 Acidobacteriota bacterium | reverse complement strand
AATTGGTAGGCACTAGCAGAGTTGAACTGCTGACCCCTACCGTGTCAAGGTAGTGCTCTACCACTGAGCTAAGTGCCTATCCCGCGCTCCGCTTAAATAAAAAGCGAATGATAAAGATAGCGAAGATTTTTCGCAACTGTCAAGTTTGTAATGCATTTGATGCGGATTTCTAGGGTAAAAGGTTGTTTCTTTTCAGTAAGAAAATTAGACTAACTCCTGCAACTTGTAAAATTAAATAAAATAGGGAAATAAAGTGCGAAATCTACAAGATGAAATAACTGCTTTGCGCTATGAAATAAAAACGTTATCTGACAAATCTGACAAAATCAGTGCATAGCAAATTTTTTAAGTGGTGTTTGCACAAATTTAATGTATCAAATTTATACGAAGTTCACCGCGCAAAAATTTATTCTGATATTCGTAAATGATTGTTAATACTCAGCTTACAAGCGTAATTAGATCAATAATAAGATGGCACAATGATTGCATTGTTAATTTTTATAAGGTTAAAAACCTTTCAAAATACAATTTAAGATTGAAAAATCTTTGTGGTTAATATATTATTTCAACTTGTTCACATAAAGTTTCAAAAAGGAAAATGGAGGAAAGAGAATGATTTCATTAATTATTTGGTTAATTTTAGGGTTTTTGGCGGGATATTTGGCAAAGTTAATTATGCCGGGTCCCGACGGCGGCGGCGTTATTTTGACGACGATTCTCGGAATTATCGGTGCGATTGTCGGCGGTTTTGTCGGTAATGCTATTTTCGGTTATCCCTTGGCTAGTGATACTAGCAATCTGAGCAACTCAATACCAAGTTTCATTTTTGCCGTTATTGGCGCGATTGTGGTTTTAGCAATTTATCGGCTAATAACAGGTAGAAGGGTTACCAGCTAATTCGTTGAATTTAATTCAAACTTTAAAGCTAATCGGCGTTTTGGATTAGCTTTTTTGTTTTTGCGCCGCGCAAAATTCGTGCATCGCAAGGGCGACAAGTTTCGCTGTCCGGTTATCTATATCGAAATTCGGATTCATTTCGGTAAACTCAATCAACTTTGTTAGTTTATTTCTGCCGGCGAATTTCGCCAAACCGATAAATTCTTCCGCCGTCAAACCAATCGGCGACGGTGCGGAAGTGCCGGGCGCGTCGGATGCGCGAACCGAATCGGTATCAAAACCGAAGAAGAAATTCCTTTTTCCTGTGTCCTTTGTCCTTTGATTTTCGACTAGGCTTTGAATTTTGAGTTTTGAATTTTGAACTTCTTCCAAGCTTGCCAAATTAACTTTCAGTTTTTGCAGATATTTAAAATAAATCGGCGAAGCCGCTTGCGGTTGAAAAGCAATTTCAAAAAAGCGCGTTGGCTTTAAAAGATTTTCGTCCAATAATTGACGATAAGGCGTTCCGCTATTTCGCGGAAAATCCGAGCGAACATCAAAATGCGCGTCAATGTTTATCGCCACCCAATTTTCATTGCCAAAAACTTCCGCCAATGCTTTGCCGTCCGGGTAAGAAATATCGTTTCCGCCGCCGAGAACGATTAAAGTTTTCCCGTCTTTTAACATTTGTTTGACGATGTTTGTCTGAACGTCGTGAGTTTCTTCCAAAGTTTCTTGAATAATCGTATTGCCGATGTCGAAAATTTTTGCGCTGATGCTGAAGTTTGTAAGTTTATAAAACTGTGCGCGAATCGCGTCGGGCGCAAGTGCCGCGCCGAGCCTGCCGTTGTTGCGTGCCACGCCTTCGTCTTGCGGGCAACCGAGAATTACTATTTCGCAGATTTCATAATCTTCAGATTTAGACAAAACAATTTCGCCCAGACGCACATCGTTTGCATCATTTTTACAAAAGAATAAATTTGAATTCGGGCGTGTCGAGTTTTGGAAAATATCAAACATAATTTGCTAAAAGTTTTTCAGTAAGTTATAAGTATCTTTAAGCAGATTCATTTAGTCAATTTTATGAAAAACAATCGCAATCAATTTGACCAAGATTTTTCGTGGCGCAAC
>JACCYR010000271.1 GCA_013696385.1 Acidobacteriota bacterium | reverse complement strand
CAATCAAGCGTTTTGGCGCGTCTAATACGTCATCGTGAAAATTTTTCTGCACATCTTTTATCTCGTGCTTCGACAAAATCGCCACGCCGTTATAAGATTTTTGTCCCATAATCGCCGCGTTATAACCAATTTTCTGGATTTCTTCAAGCGGAAATTTTTCGTCAACGCATTTTGTTTCCTGCAAACATAAAACGTCAATATCGTGCGTTTTGAGCCAGCTTAAAACTTGTTCCAAGCGGACGGCGATTGAGTTTACATTCCAAGTTGCGATTTTCATTTTATTTTGCCACAGAGAACACAAAGTTGTCTGAGAATATTTCAAACCGAAAGTGTTTTATCCTGTAAATCCTGTCTATCTCTGTAAGTTTTTCTTTGTATTTCGCTCCCAAAATACACCATCGGCAAAACCTTGAATCGTTTTATTGGTCTCGGCTAAATCCAAACGCTTTTCCGCCAACAAACAATAGTTTTCATCCGCTTCGATACCGACAAATCCGCGATTCAGCTTTTTGCTGGCAACGGCGGTTGTTCCGCTTCCCAAAAATGGGTCGAGAATCAAATCGTTTTCGTTTGAACTCGCCAAAATAATTTTCGCTAACAGTTTTTCGGGTTTTTGCGTCGGATGCGTCGTATTTTCGGACATTGACCAAAACGGAACGGTCAAATCCGCCCACAAATTCGACGGCGAAGTCAGCCGGAAATTTCCGCTTTCTTCTTCGCGCCAATCTTTCGGCATGCCGTTTTCTTTATACGGCGCAAGCACTCTGCGTTTTGTTTTGACGTTTTCGAGATTAAAGACGTAATCACTGGAAACAGTAAAAAACCAAATATCTTCCGCCGCGTTTTTCCAATTTCTTAACGCGCCGCGACCCTTTTCACGTTCCCAAGTAATGCGGTTCTGCAGTTGAAAATGCTTTAATCCGACGCGCTGAATCGCCGAAGCCGAACCCCAATCGCCGCAAATGTAAATTGAAGCCGTCGGTTTTAATAATTTAACCGTTTTCGACAACCACGAATCAAGCCAATTTTCATAAGCATCAAGCGAAGTTCGCTTGAAAGAATTCGCGCCGAAATCCTTCGTCAAATTATACGGCGGGTCGGCAAATAATAAATCAAAAGAATTTTCAGGCAATTTTCCCAAAACCTCAAACGTATCGCCGCAGATTATTTTGTTGCGGATTTCGCGCAAATCCATTTGATTTTTCAAATAAACCAAACGTTTGCGGTAAGTTTTGATTTCTTGTGCTGATAAATCCAGCGTGCGGTTGCGCGGTGCGCGATCTGTTGTTTTCATTAAATCCTGAAGCATAAATTCCACCTTTGGACTTATTATGACAGGTGGTAGCGGAAATGAAAAAAGAAGTTTTTGGTTATTCGGAAAGTAAAATTGAGGCGAGCAGAGTTGCCCGTTTCGGAATATCGTCAATCAAAATATATTCTTCAAGCGTGTGTGCGCCGCTGCCCGAAACGCCCAAACCGTCAAGCACGGGAACGCCCAACGCGCCGACAAAATTTCCGTCAGACGCGCCGCCAACCTCAGTTTCGCCTAATTCATAATCAAAAGTTTCCGCGATTTTCCGCGATTTTTCATAAAGATTGATAACTTTTTCGGTTCTTTCCATCGGCGGACGATTAATCGCGCCGAGAATTTCGAGTTTTACGCGCTCGTCGAAAGACTTTAAGTTTTTAATCTCGCTTTCGATTCTTTTTGCTTCGGGCAGCGAATTAAAGCGCACGTCAATCGAGCATTCGGCGTGTTCGGGAATCACGTTTGTCGCCGTTCCGCCTTGAACTAGGCAAACATTTACAGTCGTGCCGATTTCAAAATTGTTGAGCGAATGAAGTTTTTCGATTTGTTTTGAAATTTCTAAAATTGCACTTGCGCCTTTTTCAGGTTCTAACCCGGCGTGTGCCGGAACGCCATGAGTTTTGAGCGCGAACATTCCCGTTCCTTTACGTCCGGTTTTCACTTTGCCGCCAGCCGAAGGTTCGCAAACAAGACAAAATTCGGCGCGGTTTGCTGCTTGTTCAACCAATTCTCGTCCTGTCAGACTTCCGATTTCCTCGTCGCAGCTTAATAAAATTGTGATTGGTCGGCTTGGCTTTATATTTAATTCAGCAAAAGCGCGTAAAACTTCCAACATCAAAACGCAACCGGCTTTCATATCGAAAATGCCGCAGCCGTAAAATTTATTGCCTTCGATGCGCGTCGGATTCTTTTGGAAACTGCCGCGCGGGTGAACGGTGTCGGTGTGTCCGAGCAGTAAAATCGGTTTTTTATTGAATTGAAAAGTACGAATAACCAGATGTTCGCCGTAGTTTTCTGCGAAAATTCTCTGTATTTCAAAATCAGATGAGATTTTTCGTGTTTCACTTTCTAGAAAATCAACAACATTTTTACTGCCTTCAACATCGCGCGACGGCGATTCGATTTCTACAATTTCCCGCATCGAATTTAAAATGCTTTCGCGTCTGTTTTGAAAATAGTTGAGAAACTCTTGTGGTTTTATCATTTACCGTTTTTATCAATTGAATTATTAGATTTTCCAATAACAGACATTAAACGACCGGTTTTGCCGTAAAGTTTTTTTTCTTGGCGATAGGAAAAAAATAAATCGGTTCGCTGCATTGTGCAAAGCGGCGCAACGTAAATGTTTTCGGGCAAAACGCCGACACTTGTTAACTGCTCCTGATTTGCCAGATGTAAATCAATTAGCGCGTGTCCTTTGCAGGTTTGCACAAAGAGATTTCCACAGGTGGAAAAGTTTTCCTCAAAGGCAGAAATTACTTCCTGCCCGACTTCATAATTTTTTCCGCTTGCCGCCGGACCAATCGCGCAAATCAAATCTTTCGCGTTTGTGCCGCAGAGTTCGCGCATTTTTTCAATCGTGTTTTTGACAATTGAATTAACCGTGCCGCACCAACCGGCGTGGACCGCCGCAAACGCTTTCTTTTTTGTGTCGCCAAGCAAAATCGGAACACAATCGGCAGTTTTCACGCCCAGCAAAACATTCGGAACATCCGAAACAAGCGCGTCCATTTTGCAGTTTCCGTTCTTTGCATCAGTAATATTTTTAACAACACGCACGTCTGCGCTATGAATCTGCCAGCACGAAGCAAGCGTAAAGTTTCCATCGAAAACTCCGAGAAAACGCTGCCGATTTTCCGCAATATTTTCCGCCGAATCTTCGTCGTAACCGGCTAGATTCAAGGAATTTTCAGGAAAATCACTAACACCGCCGAGCCGCGTCGAAAAACCGTTAACAAAACCGTTTTCTTCCAAAGCGCGGCAAACTAAAACTTTTACATTATTTTTTTCACGCCAATAAAAGCCGTTTTCTGCTAAAATCAACTCTTCGGTTTTCAGACTTTGGACTTTGGACTTTGAACTTTGGACTTTATTCGTGATTGTTTCCATCGGAATAGACATTATAGAAGTTTATCGCATCCGCGAAACTCTCGCCAGAACGCCGCGTTTTGTCGAGCGTGTTTTTACGCAGGCAGAACGCGCTTATTGCGAGAAAAAAGGAATGGCTTCGGCGCAATCTTACGCGGCGCGATTTGCCGCCAAAGAAGCGTGTCTGAAAGCTCTAAAAACTGGTTGGCGTGGAAAAATTACCTGGCACGATATTGAAATTGTTTCCGGCGAAAACGGTGTTCCTTCACTAAAATTTCACGGCGAAGCCATAAAAATTCTAGAAAATTTCGGCGCAAATGTCGTTCATCTCTCGATGTCGCATACAACCGAACACGCGATTGCTCAAGTTATCTTTGAAAAAATTTAGCCGC
>JACCYR010000262.1 GCA_013696385.1 Acidobacteriota bacterium | reverse complement strand
AAATCAATAAAACTTGCCGCTAAAGAAGGACTAGCTTTGACCAACGGCACAACCGTGATGACGGCGGTTGGACTACTTGAAACTTGGAAAGCAAAGTATTTGGCTGATGTCGCCGATGTTTCCGGCTGTCTTTCACTCGAAGCATTAAACGGCACGACTTTGGCTTTTGATGAAAGAATTCACGCGCTTCGACCACATCCGCGACAGATTTTATGTGCAAAAAATCTGCGTGAAATTCTGCAGGGCAGCGACTTTGTGCGCGGTTTTGACATAACCAACGTGCAAGATGCTTACACTCTGCGCTGTATGCCGCAAGTTCACGGCGCGTGCCGCGACTCCGTTGCGTATGCCGAATGGGTTGTCAACATCGAACTCAATTCGGTTACGGACAATCCTCTGATTTTTTGTGATGAAAATTGCGAGGAAATCGAAGTAATATCCGGCGGAAATTTTCATGGCGAACCGCTCGCGCTTGCCTTTGATTATCTGGCGATTGCATTATCCGAAATCGGAAATATCTCTGAACGCCGGATTATGCGCCTGACCGATGAAAATTCCAACGCGCACGTTTTGCCCGCTTTTCTGACCGAAAATGGCGGATTAAATTCCGGTTTTATGATTGTGCAATATACGGCGGCGGCTCTGGCAACCGAAAATAAAATTTTATCGCATCCGGCTTCGGTTGACACGATTCCGAGTTCGGCAAACGTCGAAGACCACGTTGCAATGGGCGTTACATCCGTCTTGAAACTTCGCCAGATTACCGAAAATCTTGAACAAATTCTCGCTTTGGAACTCTTTTGTGCCGCGCAAGGCATTGATTTTAGAAAAAAGAAAATCGGCGCGGAAAAATCTTTGGGAAATGGAACGAAAAAAGCTTATAATTTGATTCGCCGACGAGTTCCTTTTATCGAAAAAGATGTTTATATGAAAAATTACATCGAAGCGGTGCGGAAACTCGTGGCGAAAAAGGAAATTTGAGAACAGATAAGGAAGAAAAAATAAAAATGGCAGGCAAAAAAAAATCGTTTTTCACGAGATTTGCAAATTGGATCTCTCGTCAAGCAGGAAAACCGATTACTTTTATCTCGGCGGTTGCGACTGTAATTATTTGGGGCATTTCCGGACCGTTTTTCGGCTTTAGCGATACGTGGTAACTCGTTATCAACACCGGCACGACAATTATTACATTTTTGATGGTTTTTCTGATTCAAAACACGCAGAATCGTGATTCCGAAGCGATGCAGGTTAAGCTGGACGAACTTATCTGCGCCTTAAAGAGGCACGAAATGAGGTTTTGGATTTGGAAGAAGTAGACGAAAAAGACTTAGATAAAATTCGGGATGAGTATTTAGATTTGGCAAAGAAGGCGAGAAAAGAAGCGGACGAAAAAGAAAAAGCCGAAGCAAAATAAGTATTTATTATCATAATTAACGGCAAAAAATTGTCAAAAGTTGATATTTATAATGTTCGCAATTGAAGAAAACGTGCCTTTAGCCGAATTTACAACCTTCAGAATTGGTGGCAAAGCGCGTTTTTTTATGCAAGCGACAAATGAAACGGAAATTATTAAATCCTTGGAATTTGCCGAACGAAACAATCTAAAAGTTTTTATTCTCGGCGGCGGAAGCAATGTTTTAATCTCTGATGAAGGTTTTGACGGCTTGGTTTTGCAGATTGCTTTGAAAGGTATTTCGACTTTTGCGGAAAATGACAGAACGGTTTTTGTTACAGCGCAAGCGGGCGAGGATTGGGACGAATTTGTCGCTTTTTGTGTCGAAAAAAATCTGCAAGGCGTTGAATGTCTGAGTGGTATTCCAGGTTTTGTCGGCGGAACTCCGGTGCAAAATGTCGGAGCTTACGGTCAGGAAGTTTCCGAATCAATAGTTTCGGTTAGAGTTTTTGACCGTCAAACAAAAGAAATTAAAAAATTAATAAACTCCGAGTGCGGTTTTGCGTATCGGACAAGTATTTTCAATTCAACCGAAAAAAATCGCTACATTATTCTTGCTGTAACTTACGCTTTGAAATTTGGCGGCGAGCCGAAAGTAGTTTATGCCGATTTAAAAAAACATTTTGCGGACAGAAAACCAAACTTAAAAGAAATGCGTCAAGCAGTTTGTGAAATCAGAGCCGATAAAGCAATGCTTGTTCGGCAAGGCGGCGCGGACGCGCAAAGCGCGGGTTCGTTTTTCAAAAACCCGATTGTCAGCGCGGAAAAATTTGCGGAAATTGAAAATAACGCCGAGAATCTTGGTCTTGAAAATGTGCCAAGTTATAAAATTGATGGACAAAACGTAAAAATTCCCGCCGCGTGGTTAATCGAAAACGCCGGTTTTCGAAAAGGTTTCATAAAAGGCAACGTCGGACTTTCAACCAAACACACTTTGGCAATAACCAATCGCGGACAAGCAACCGCCAAAGAAATTTTGAATTTGATGGAAGAAATTCAAAAAAATGTTAAAGATCGCTTTGGCATTGTCCTCAAGCCTGAGCCTGTTTTTGTTGGTTTTGAAAAATAAAATTTGTCAAAAATTTCTTTTGAAATTAAAAATTAAAATGGTAGTTTGCAGCTTGCAATAGCTTGATAAACATTTTGACTTGACACTTACCGAATAGATTTTTATTATCAGAACTTGATTACGGGGCAGTAGCTCAGTTTGGCAGAGCGCGGCGTTCGCAATGCCGAGGTCAGGAGTTCGACCCTCCTCTGCTCCACCAACAAAGTTTGTAACTTCAATTAAAAAACTCAACCTTTCAAGACATTTTTGCGTCAGACACTAGCGAGCAATAAAATTATTGCTCAAAACTTTTAAT
>JACCYR010000250.1 GCA_013696385.1 Acidobacteriota bacterium | reverse complement strand
TTTTCAAATGTCAAAGAAACCTTCAAAATCGCGCAGCAGTTTTTAGCCGAAGAAACGATTTTATTAAAGCCGGAAACTTGCAAATTATTTCGCACCAACTTTACCAAAGGCTTGAACGAAGCGCGTTCCATCGCTTTTCAATTAGCCGAAACAAAAGATTCTACCGCCAGCCAAGCGTTAGCCAAAGATAGTTTCGGACATCTCGGTTTTACCGGCACAAGTCTTTGGATTGAACCGGAAACAGAACGAATTTTTATCTTGCTGACGAATCGCACTCACGCCCGCGAGCTTCCGTTTGCGAATATCAATTCCGTGCGCCGCCGATTTCACGAACTAGCAAGTTTAGGCGATTCTTGAATCAGTGTCAGGGAAAAATCAAAGTTCTGAGTTCCAACTTTAGTTGGCTCTTGTGCCAGCAGAAGCCAACCTTTAGGCGCGAACTCAGAACGCTTCCATAAATCCAATCTTAATTTGCTCTAGAGTTCACGCTTTAGCACCTCTTAATACTCAGCAAAAACAAACTAAAATTTGAATTCAAAACAAACATTCAGGCATCTCTAATGACAAAATTTTAATCATAAAAATACTTTCTTCCCTAACCGAAAATTTTCGATTGGAGATGCCAAAAATATGAAAAAATTTGTAACAGTTTTAGTATGTCTTTGTTTTTTGGGAATTTCCGTTTTGGCGCAATCGTCGGGTCGTGAAAAGCGTCCCAGAATTGTTACCGCACCCGTGCCGCCGCCGTCAACCGATTCTTCAAATCCAAATAATCGTCCGCCCGTTTTAATCGGGGATAAAAAAACAACTCAAACTTCAAACACTGCCGAAGAACCGCCCGTCGAAGATGATGAGGTCATCCGCATTGAAACCAATCTGGTAACGTTTCCGGTTTCCGTGCTTGACCGCAACGGCAGGTTTATTTCCGGTTTGCAGAAGCAGGATTTTCAAATCTTCGAGAATGGTGTTGAGCAGAAAATTGACAGTTTCGGCTCGGTTGAAGTGCCTTTCACTGTCATTTTACTGCTCGATGTCAGCCCTTCGACTCAGTATAAAATTGATGAAATTCAAGATGCGGCGATTACGTTTGTCAATCAACTGCGGCGCGATGATAAGGTAATCGTAATCTCCTTTGATGAACGAGTTCGTGTGCTGAGTTCGGCGACCAACAACCGCTACGTTTTGCGTGATGCGATTCGGCAAGCGGCTTTCGGCGATGGCACAAGTCTTTACGAAGCGGTTGATTTAGTTATCAATCAGCAGCTTCGCAGTATCGAAGGTCGCAAGGCGGTTGTGTTGTTCACCGACGGCGTTGATACGACTTCGCGGCGGGCGACTTATCAAAGCACGATGCGCGAAACCGAGGAAGTTGACGCGCTGTTTTACCCGATTCGCTATGACACTTATGCCGGAATGCAGGGCGGAAACGGCGGCAGAACTTATCCACGACGACGCACTGGCGGCGGCACTCTTGGAGATTTAATCGGAATTATTTTAGGCGGCGGCAATATTCAGATTGGCGGCGGTAATTATCCAAGCGGCGGCGGAAGCGCAGGTTCAAGCCGTGAAGAATACGAAACAGGTCGCCGGTATCTGGAAGAATTGGCAAGAAACAGCGGCGGCAGAATTTTTGAAGCCGACACGACTTACAATTTGGACGCAGCATTTTCCGGCATCGCCGAAGAATTGCGCCGTCAATACACGCTCGGCTATTATCCTGAAACCATCGGACAAAAAGGCGAGCGCAAACAGATTCGTGTCCGCGTCAAACGTCCAAACTTGGTTGTCAGGGCAAAAAACAGCTATATCGTTGGCGAAAACAACAACAAATTTGCGGGCAAATAAAACCGAAAGCGCAGATGATTTTTTTCTGCAAAAGCCGCCAAAGCAAAGTAAAACATTTTATTTACAGAGATAGACAGAACGGACGAAGACAATTTGTTAATTTAATTCCTACTTTATCCCTTCTTTTATCCCTGTAAATTTTTTTGCGCTTATTGCAGACGTAGCATCCGCGCTTACATTGTTTTTCTTTTTGCATCTTTTTCAACGAGTAAAGCATACATCTTTATCAAGCAATCATCCCGTCTTGGACGACAGCGTTTTTCGGCACGATGATAATGCCTTCGCGGATGAAGTAACTGCCGTTTTCGCCGTCTTTGGTTTCTAAATTATCTTTGTTAATCAACTGCACATTGCGCCCGATGCGAGCGTTTTTGTCAATGATGGTGCGGCGGACAACGGAGTTTTTGCCGATACCAAGATTTGGTTTTGATTGGCTAGCGTTGGCTGTTATCTCTTCAAACGATTCGTAAAAATCCGCGCCCATAATGATTGAATTTTCGATTTTGACCCCGTCGTCAATTCGGCTTCGCAAACCGATAATCGAATTTCTGGCATAAACGCCGTTCA
>JACCYR010000215.1 GCA_013696385.1 Acidobacteriota bacterium | reverse complement strand
CGCCTTCCGCGCGTTTGCCACCCGTTAGCATCTCCGCGCCGTCTTCGCGCCCAATGTTAATGTATTTTACAACAGTTTTGAACTGCTTTTCGTCAACGCTCGGACCCATTTCCGTATGTTCATCCGCGCCATCGCCGGTTCGCATTGCTTTTGCCTTTGCCACGATTTTTTTAACAAATTCGTCGGCAATTTTATCAACGACAACGGCGCGGGAAGTTGCCGTGCAGCGTTGTCCGGTTGAACCGAACGCGCCTTGTGCCGTTGATTCAACTGCCAAATCTAAATCGCAATCTTCCATTACGACGACCGGATTTTTGCCGCCCATTTCGCATTGCACTTTCGCGCCGCGTCCGGCGACTTGTTGATAAAGTTTAAGTCCAATTTCAGTTGAACCTGTGAAAGAAATTGCTTTAACCGCCGGATGATTAGCGATTTCGTCGCCGACTTCCGAGCCTGAACCGAGAATCAAATTCAAAACGCCACGCGGCACTCCGGCTTCTTCAAACAGTTCACAGATTCGCACGGCAGTTGCGGGCGTAATTTCCGCAGGCTTGAAAACAACTGTGTTTCCGGCAACCAAAGCAGGCGCGATTTTCCAAACCGGAATCGCCACCGGAAAATTCCAAGGCGTTATAATGGCGACAACACCGTGCGGCTCTTTTATCGTGTAAGCGAAATTTGAAGGCAATTCCGATTGAATCGTTTCGCCGTTCAAACGTCTGGCTTCGCCCGCGCAAAATTCAGCGACATTGATCGAACGCGAAAGCTCGCCGCGAGATTCGGCGAGAGTTTTGCCTTCTTCGCGTGTCAGAATTTTTGATAATTCTTCCTTGTTATCTTCGAGCAGACGCGCAAATTTGGCGATGATGCGCCCGCGTGTCGGCGCAGGCGTATTCTTCCACGCTTTAAAAGCATTGTAAGCCGATTCAACTGCCTTTTGCGCTTCATCGCGGGTTGAAAGTTTAATTGTGCCGATAATGTCTTTTATGTTTGCAGGATTGATGTTCCGAACCGTTTTTTCTGAAGCGGATTCAGTCCATTCGCCGTTAATAAAATTATGGTAGATAGTCATAAAATGAAAAAAAATGAAAATAAATTTTTTCCGGTTTTGAAATTCTAGTTTTGGAAATTTAGAACGGAAAAATGATTGTGTTAATTTATACGAGATGAAACTAAAAAGCAATAATTTGCGCGAACTGCTTGAACGGCGAGCAGCGGAAAACTCCGAAAAAATCTTTTTATTCTCTGAAGCCGACGGGCGAAGTTGGACGTATTCGGAATTCAATAAAGCAGTGAATTGCGCCGCCAATATGCTGGCGGAAAACGATGTTAAAAAAGGCGATGTCGTTAGTTTGCTAATGCCGAATTCGGCGGAATACATTATTGCTTATTTCGCCTGCTGGAAAATCGGCGCACTTGCCAATCCGGTCAATTCTCTGCTCAAAGCCGAAGAAATCGAATTTGTCGTCGGCAATTCGGAGGCGATATTATTGCTCGTCAATCGGCAGTTTCAAGCGACGATTGAAAAAATCAAACTGCCGAAAATCATTAAGTTTGACGATGAAGCAGTAACAAATAATTTCAGTGAAAATTTGGCGAAAACACAATTAAATCAAAACGATGAAGCGATTATCATTTACACTTCCGGCACAACCGGAAAACCGAAAGGCTGTCTTTTAACACACGAAAATTTGATTGCGAATGCGCGTCAAATTACCGAATGGCTCGGCTTTGACGAAACCGACAGATTGCTAACAATAATGCCGCTTTTTCATATGAACGCCGTTTCGGTAACGACAATGACCACGCTTTACGCTTCGGCTTCAACCGTCGTTTCGCCGAAATTTTCCGCCTCGCGTTTTTGGGAAATCATTTCCGATTACCAAATAACTTCGTTCGGTTCGGTTGCAACAATGCTTTTGATGCTCTTACAGAAAAATTCAGAAGTCAGAAGCCAGAAGTTAGAATTAAATCCAAAATCCAAAGTCCAAAATCCAAAATCGGAAACGCTTCGTTTCGCCATGTGTGGTTCTGCGCCTGTTCCGGCGGAAGTTTTGCGCCAATTTGAAGAAACTTTTGGTTGTCTGGTGATTGAAGGTTACGGTTTGTCGGAGTCAACCTGCCGCTCGACTTTTAATCCGCCGAATAAAAATCGCCGCATCGGTTCGTGCGGAAAGCCAATCGGCAATGAAATGAAGGTTTTCGATGAGAATGACACGGAAGTTGCAAACGGCGAGCTTGGTGAAATCGTTCTGCGCGGCGAAAATATTTTTAAAGGTTATTTCAAAAATGAAGCGGCAACTAAAAAAGCATTTCAAAACGGTTGGTTTCACACCGGCGATATTGGTTATCGAGATGCAGACGGATTTTTCTACATTGCCGACCGCAAATCCGATATGATTATTCGCGGCGGCGAAAACATTTATCCGCGCGAGATTGACGAACTTCTTTACACGCATTCGGCGATTGAATCAGCCGCCGTCATCGGTGTTCCCGACAAACTTTATGGTGAAGAAGTCGCCGCGTTTGTCGTTTTGAAAAACGGCGCGAGCGTGAGCGAAGAAGAAATAATTAACTTTTGCCGCGCGAAACTTGCCGATTATAAATGTCCGAAAACCGTTTATTTTGTTGCGGATATTCCGAAAGGCGCAACCGGAAAACTCTTGAAACGCGAACTTGTAAGGCTTTATGCCGGAATAAATAAATCTAAATACGGAAAATTTTTGAAATAATTTTTCGTTTTGTTCGGGCAAAATGTTATTATACTTTTTGGGCAAAAGAATTTTGATTACTAGCATCATAAGGTATCTAGTATTAAACCAAAGTGAGAATTTATGGCAGATATAAACGCATATAAAGATAAATTTAGCGAAAGCGGACGGCGTATTTTGGAAGTTGCGCTTGATGAATTAAGACGGCGCGACCAGAATTACGTTACCATTGAACATATTTTACACGCGCTGACCAATGAAGAAGCTGAGCTTTTTAATTCGACGATGCGCGATTTGGAGGTTGACCCGCGTTCGGTCAAAGTGCTGATTGAAGAACGGCTCAAAGCCGGCAGGCAGCACACAGGCAAAGGCTATGAGATTGCGCCGGAAACAACTGATCTTTTCAAGCGTTCAATGGATCGGGCGCGTTCGCAAGGTCGGCGCGTGATCGAAGCGAGCGATATTTTTTACGTGCTGTCGAATGATGAACGTAGTCTGCTCAATAATGTTTTACAAAATCTGGGCGTTCCCGCCGAGGAAGTGGCGCAAATGGCGCGGACACGCATTCGCAAGATTGAAAAAGAGGAAGAACGCGCGCGCAAGAAATACGAACTGCCTTCGTATCTTAAGCATTTCGGCGTGTCTTTGAACAAACTAGCGCGGCAGGATAAAATTCCGCCGACGATTGGGCGCGAAAAGGAAATCTTGCAAATGATTGAAATTCTTTCGCACCGCGAGCGTTCAAATTCACCGATGCTCGTCGGCGAGCCGGGCGTTGGCAAAACGGCAGTTGTCGAAGGACTTGCAAGAATGATTGAACTCGAACCGGAAAAAGTTCCGGCACGGCTCCGTGATGCACATATCGTCCAACTGCAAATGGGCGGACTTGTCGCCGGAACGATGCTGCGCGGAATGTTTGAGGAACGCATCAAAGGCATTATTGATGAAGTCAAAGAAAAAAGCCATATTATTCTTTTTATTGACGAAGCGCACACGATTATCGGCGCGGGCGCGGCGATGGGAACATCATCGGACGCGGGAAATATGTTCAAATCCAGCTTGGCACGCGGCGAACTCCGCATTATCGGCGCAACGACGATTACCGAATACAAAGAATATATCGGCGAAGACGAAGCCTTGGCGCGACGTTTTCGGCTGGTCAAAGTGGTCGAACCGACGATTGACGAAACCCGCGAAATTTTGCTTGGACTTCGTCCGCGTCTGGAGAAAAATTATTCGGTTACAATTTCCGACGAAGCCATAAATACGGCTTTGGAGATGTCGCCGAAATATATTCGCAATCTGCACTTGCCCGACAAAGCAATCGGTTGGCTCGACACGGCTTCGGTCAAAGTTGAAATCAATGAGCCGACATCTTTGGTTGTCAGACCTGAACACATTATTGACGTTATCTCGCAGGAATCGCGCATTCCGAAAGATATGATTTTCCGCGATACGACCGACCGTTTTTCCGAAATGGAAAATCTGCTGGCGCATCGTGTCGTCGGACAAAAGGAAGCGGTCAAAGCCGTTGCCGAGCGTCTGCGCCTTAACAAAGGTCCGCTCAAAGACAATCATTTTGCGCCTGACGGAGTTTTATTATTTTTAGGTCCGACCGGCGTTGGCAAAACCGAACTGGCAAAAGCGGTTGCCGAATTTATGTTCGGCGACGAGCAGAAAATGATTCGGATTGATATGAGCGAATATGGCGAAGGCACGGTCGGCATTGAAAAGCTTATCGGAATGCCGCGCGGAATCGTCGGCTCGGAGCGCGGCGGAATTTTAACCGAGCAGCTTCGGGAAGATCCATATACGGTTCTGCTGCTTGATGAAGTTGAAAAAGCCAATCCGTATTTGATGAACATCTTTTTGCAAGCCTTCGACGAAGGTTGGATTACGGACGGACGCGGCAAGAAAGTTTATCTGTCGGATGCCATCGTGATTATGACTTCAAATCTTGGTTCGGAAAGTTTCAGAAAATACGAAAAGCCCCTCGGTTTCGGACAAAAATCGCTCGGCGACATCCGCGAAATAAAAGGCGCGGTGATGAAAGCTGCCGAACAGCGTTTCTCGCCCGAATTCCGTAATCGGATAGACGAAATCATTATCTTTTCGCCTCTGACAATGGACGAAGTGCGCGATATTGCAAAAATTTATTTGAATAAACTGAAACGGAATATGGAACGGCAGGGCAAACTCGTGGAAGTTACCGAAGGCGCGATTGATTTACTGACGGAAAAAGGTTTCAGCGCGGCTTACGGCGCACGCTTTTTGAAACGCCACATTGACCAGAATGTCAAACTGCCGATAACCAACGCTTGGAAAACGGCGGCGCGATTTACGGTTGAAGCCGAAGACGGCGAAATTGTCGTCAAACCGACGGATGTTTTTAGTTTGAACTAAATTATTTGAAAAATGTTTGGAATCTAAGGCTTTGATGATAAAATTTCATCAAAGCCTTTTTAACGAGAGAAAACCAAAATGCTTGAAACATATAAAGCCACTTTGCACGGCGATAAAATCAAGTGGGAAGCCGATGCCCCTAAAATTTCAAAGAAGGAAAATTCTATTGCCGTTTATGTAACTATCATTGATAAAGCCAGCATAACAAATTCGCCGAATGGTGAAAAGATGGCAAAAGTGTTGAAAAAACTAGCTGCCAAAGGCGGCATTTCTTCAATCGAAAATGCGAGCGAGTGGCAGCGTGAACAAAGACAGGAGCGCGATTTTGTCGGACGTGAAAAACAATGATTCTCGACAATAACATTATCATCTATTCGACAAAACCCGAATATGATTTTTTGCGCGAGTTTATTGCAGAAAATTCACCTTTGGTTTCTGCTGTCAGTTATGTCGAAGTTCTCGGTTATCATAAATTAGCAGATGAAGAAAAAGAACTTTTAGAAGAATTTTTTGATTCGACGCAAATTCTGCCGATTTCAAAAGAAGTAATCACAAAAAGCCATCGAACTTCGGCAGTTAAAGAAGATGACTTTGGGCGACGCGCTAATTGCGGCAACGGCTTTGGTCAATAATCTCGTTTTAGTTACCAATAATACGACAGATTTTGTGTGGATTGACGAGCTAAAATTATTTAATCCTTTGGAGAAAGTTTAATGAAACAATTTTTATTCTCAGTTTTTCTTACTTTACTTTTTTGTTTAATTACTTTTGCTCAAGACAGCAATCAGAAAGAAGATATTACCTGCAAAAATTGTGCTGTCCAGCTTAAAGTAGAGCTTTTAAATTCAGGTAAGATAGGAAATACATCTTTATTTTCAAGTTCGTGCAGCGACAAGAACTTTGAACAACAGGCTTTGGACGCGGCAAAGAAAATTAAATTTGAACCGCAAGAGAATGATGGCAAGCCGATTACTTTTACAAAAACTGTGAAATACACTTTCACCTGTTTGGGCGACGAAAAAGCCGAAGCGGTCATCAAACGTGCCATAGAAAAACTTGGCGGCGAAAAATATCTCAACGCAAAATCGCAAATCGGACGCGGCAAGTTTAGTATAATCCGCGACAACGCAACTGTTTCTTTTCAATCTTTTGTGGATGTCATTGTCTTTCCTGATAAAGAACGAACCGACTTTAGAGGAGGCGGTTCAAAAACCGTGCAGACAAATTTCGGGAGCGGCGGTTGGGTTTTTGACGGCGACGCGCAAATCCTTAAAGACCAAACCGATGAACAAATCAAAAATTTCAAACGCGGAATAAATACGAGTTTGGATAATCTTTTACGCGGAAACTGGCGCGGAAAAGCGGCTTTAAGTTATGTCGGCAGACGGCAAGCCGGTATCGGCAAAAGCAACGATGTTGTGAAACTCACTTTTGATGATGGTTTCACGGTTGAGTTTGAATTTTCCGACGACGGTTTGCCGATGAAATCAATCTATAAACGGACAAATGCCGACAATGAAGAAATAACCGAAGAAGACCGTTACGCGCAATTTATTGAAGTAAGCGGCATCAAAACGCCGTTTATTGTTGATCATTTTTCAAATAAAATGCAGACGAGCCGCATCAATTACGAATCAGTCGAGTTTAATAAATCTGTTCCCAATTCGATTTTTGTGAAGCCCAGTAATCCGAAAGATTTAAAGAAAGATTTGAAATTATAAGAGGCTAGAGATTAGTAATTATTCATTTAGCGAACGCATTAATCCGTTGATAAGTCGCCCGACTTCTTGAATTTGCGGTAAAACTTTTTGATACGATTCTGAATTGATATAACTAAAACGCAAAGCCAACTCCAAATGCGTGTCGAGTTCAAGCAACGAACCTCTTGCGTGGTCTAAGAATTGTTGAAACTCTTTCTTAGAACGTCTGCCTTGTCCTTCCGCAATGTTCGCAGGAATTGAAACAACACAACGTCTGATTTGGCTAGTTAAGACATAAATTTCTTCCTTTGGAAATGGGCGAGCCAATTGATGAACGGCTTCTGCAAGTTTCATCGCCTTTTGCCACACAATTAAATCACGATGACTTTAATATTCGACTCGCTTATTAGACAGATTTACTAACCTCTACTCAAATGAATGCAAAATCAAACTGTTCTTGATGAATTGATTTATCGCCCGTTACGTCAACGTTTCCGAGATACGCTTCGATTTCTTCCAAAACTGTGCTTTCGCTTTCGTTCAAAGTGCGGGAAACATCCGGGTGAACCCGCAGAGTCGTTTGATGGATGTCGGTTAAACCTTTCGCCAGCCGTCTGGCTTCTTCTAAAATCTCGTAGCAAACGGTTTGCGGTGATTTTATCCAACCCGCGCCTTCACAATAATCGCACGGAGCGCACATTGTTCTCTCTAAAGATTGCTTGACGCGCTTGCGAGTCATAATTATTAAGCCAAAATCATTGAACGACAAAACTTTATTCGGTGATTTGTCGGAGGCGAGAGCTTCCTGCAAGGCTTGTGAAACCTTGTTCCGATTGCGGCGGTCTTCCATATCAATCAAATCCAGCACAATAATTCCGCCCAAATCGCGCAGGCGAATTTGCCGCGCAATTTCGTCAACCGCTTCCATATTCGTTTTGGTAATTGTGTCTTCAAGCCGATTGCTGCCTCTGCCAACGAATTTGCCCGTATTGACATCAATCGCCACCAACGCTTCGGTCTGATTAATAACGAGATAACCGCCTGATTTTAGCCAAACACGCGGTTTTAAAGCCTTGTCAACTTCTTCCTGAACGCCGTAATTTTCCAAAATCGGCTCGTCCCGCGTGTAGAGTTTGACGCGCTTAACCAGTCG
>JACCYR010000177.1 GCA_013696385.1 Acidobacteriota bacterium | reverse complement strand
ATTTTTGTCGGCGTAATGACTTTGTTTTTCGGATTTCTCGCGCCGCTCTGGAATATCTTTTCGGTTCAAGTCGGCTTCGGAAGCGTTGCCTTTACGGTAATTTCAGGCTTATTATTAACCGCCGGATTGTTGGCAATTGCTAAATTCGCCAGCCCGAAACTCGCGCGATTCACGATGAGTTTTCTCGCCGTTCAATGTATCTTAAACGCTTTTTCGGATTTGAAAACACTTTTCTTGATCAACGCGCCGCTAGTCGGTTCTGATATGCAGACGGACGCAACGAATATGGCAGCCGCCACCGGACTTCCCGCGATTGTTTGGGTGTTTATCTGGATTGGGATTTCGATGTTGATGATTTCGATTGGGCTTCGCTTTTACGCCATCAGCCAAAAATCGAAACAGCAGGATTTACCGTTTGTAGATTAAAGCTTTGAGTCCAAACTTTAGTTTGCCAAAATAATGGCGCGTTTAAGCGTCAACTTAAACGGATAATTTATGAGATTGAAGTTGATTTTTCCGCTTCTGCTTTTGCTTTGCGCCAATGTTATCGCGCAAAATTTGCCGCTCGCAAAATCGCTTCAAGCTATTGTCGTTACGACGACAAGCTGGAACGCGGTGCGAGGCACAGCGCAACTTTTTGAGCGAAAAAACACCGCGAAATGGCAGTCTGTCGGAAATAAATTTCCGGTTGTCATCGGCAAAAACGGTCTTGCTTGGAGCGAAGACGCGGCAAATCTTTTGACTAATAAATCCGCAATTTTCAAACACGAAGGCGACGGAAAATCGCCCGCCGGAATTTTTAATTTAACTTCCGCTTTCGGCTCAACCGCAAAACCTGATTTCGTCAAACTTCCGTTTACCGAGCTTATTGAATCAACCGAATGTGTTGACGATATAAAATCCGCAAGTTATAACCGGATCGTTGACAGATACAAAATCGGCAATTTTGATTGGAAAAGTTCGGAAAAAATGCTCGCTGTCGGCTCGCAATACGATTTGGGCGTTTTTGTCGCGCATAACTCAAATCCCGTAAAAAAGGGAAACGGTTCGTGCATTTTTCTGCATATTTGGAAAAACGAAACAAGCGGAACGGCGGGCTGCACGGCAATGGCGCGGGAAAATATAGAAACCGTTTTGCGATGGCTTGACGTAAAAAAGAATCCGATTTTGATTCAAATGCCCGAAGACAGTTATCAAATCTATCAAAAATCTTGGAAACTTCCGATACTTCAATAACCCTGCGTGATTTGCCGATTGGCGCGCGGCTGCTTGTCCGTTCAAAAAAAGATTGGCGATTTGCGGTTGTTTCAAAATTTGATGAGGAAAAAGCGACGCTGATTGTTTGTTCGCCTTCAGGCAGAACTTACCGTTTGCGTCGCCTTTTAGATGCGGAAATTATTTTCGAGGGAAAAATTCCGATTCTAAAATCAGATTTGGAAAATAATTGGCGCGAAAACTTTTCTAAATATGACTTTCGCTGGTGAAATTTTATTGCTCGCTAAACACGCAAAATACGCTAAAATAAAAACAAAGGAATCTTTTTCTTATTTTCGTGCATTTCGCGTGCTAGCGCGGGCAAAGTAATTGGGAATTACATCAAACCGATTTTGTTCACGCCCAAAATTTTTCGGTTGGCATTATCCTGCACAAACACAACTAGTTTCAAGTTTTCCTTTTTCCAACCGGGCTGAAATTGCAATGTTGTTTCGGTTTCCAAACTATTTTGCTCTGCCGTTACTATTCCGACAGATTTCAATTCACGGACAACCGAAGTGTGTTCGAGATTACGCCCCGAATTTTCACCGCCTTTGACACTTGTGCTTAAATTGTTTTCGGTAAAAGCGAGGAAAACCGTCGCGTTTGCATGTTTCGGAATATCGGAAATTTTGATTTTCAAGTTGTTTTCCGCGCTGGTAAGTTCGATATTTGCCTTTTCGGTTTTCGCGCTGTCGGTTATTGCCTTATTTGCTTCCGATAAATTGTTGCCGACAAAATGTTTTTGTCCGTCAACAACCATTTGCGGCGTATAAATCTGAGCTAATTTAAATTGTTGTCCATACACATTTTGCCTTTGGCTGTATAACGCCGACGAAAACTCGTCTTTCCAACCCAACCGATTCCAGTAATCAACGTGCAAAGCCAGCGTGATAATCTCCGCGTTCGGATTTGGCTGTTCCTTTTCAAGCTGCGCCAAAAGGCGGTCGGCGGGCGGGCAACTTGAACAGCCTTCGCTGGTGAAAAGTTCCACCAAAACCGGCGTTTTATCTTTCGCGCTGATTCTTTCAGGCGTTGGATTGACATTTATTTGCGACATATCAGCGACGGCTGGTTCGCTTTGTAGATTGCAGGCAAAAAACCCCGAAAAAATTGTTAAAAGTCCGATTAAAAAAAATTGTTTCATACCAAAACTCCCTTAAAACATTATTAACTATCTGGTTGTTAATATCCAATTTTCTTAACGGTATATTCCCGTTTTGCGTCTTAACTTTGATTTGATAAAATCAAATTTTGCCTTAATGACAGAATTTTCATCTATGCAAGCAGTAAAAACCAAAGAAGAAGTTATC
>JACCYR010000149.1 GCA_013696385.1 Acidobacteriota bacterium | reverse complement strand
TGATGCGCTTGCAGATAACTTTCCGGCGTGCCGATGTCGCGCCAATAATTTTTATTCATTATGTAGGCAAAAAATTGTTTTTTTCGATTCAGCAGTTCGGGAAAAACATTGTATTCAAAAGAAGTGTTTTCGCCTGCGGCAATCAAATCCAAAACGCTCGGTTCTAAAACATAAATTCCGGCGTTAATATTATTTGTCGTCAAACGGGCAAGTTCTTCCGCCTTTGGTTTTTCCCGAAAATGCAAAACTTGGTTTTCCGCGTCGGTTTCGACCAAACCATAAGCCGAAGGATTTTCAACCGGCGTTAAAACAATTGTCGCTTCCGCTTTTTTTTGCCGGTGAAAATCTATAACTTTAGAAATGTCCAAATCGGTCAAAACATCACCGTTAAAAACAACGGTTGTTTCCCGAATCTCGTCAGCCGCAAATTTATACGCGCCGCCCGTTCCCAAAGGCTGTGGCTCGGTTATGTAACGCAAATTTACGCCGTCTTCCAAATTGTAACCGAGAAGATGCTCGATTTTATCAGGCTGATAACTAAGCGAAAGCGTGATGTCTTTAACTGCTGCCCGCCGCAAAATTTCGATTTGATACAGAAGAAACGGACGATTCAGCAACGGAACAATCGGTTTCGGCGTATAGACCGTCAACGGACGAAGCCGCGTGCCTTTCCCACCCGCTAGAATTAGTGCTTGCATATAGATTATTTAACACCATTAATCATTCGAGATAATTTAAGATTATGGAAACCGGAGAAAAAAATCAAAGACTAATGTATCAAGATTATTTCTTTCATCGAGTCTTTACCTTCCACAATTGCAATTTCGTCATCGGTCAAATCATAAAGCCAATAAACCAACGTATCAACTTCACTTTCCAACCCTTCCGTGTCTGTGCCTGCTTTCTTCGATTCAAGGATTTGGTCAACCGGCGAAATAAACAGTAATTCACACTTAACTTCGTAGGATAAAAATGCAAAATAATAAAAATTATTAACCGGAAACAAAGGATTTTAGACCGAGCGTGATTGCCGTCGTTTCTTCAATTAACGACATTGTTGCTAACGGCAATTTACCCATTAATTCGGCATTGCCAAATTTGTCCAGCAAGCCCGCATTTTTGTCTATTACTCGAATTTGGTGGCAGAGAGCAATAGAATCCGCTTCCAATCCGCCTTCACCTTTGGGAACGAAAACGCAGCTTGGCAGATTTTATATTTTAATTTACTGGTAAAAGGAATGATTATCGTCGTAAGAGCAGGGTTGTTGAGTTGATTTATCTGAAAAATTAGAACAGGTCTTTTTCCTGCCTGTTCCGAACCTTTTTGCGGGTCAAGATTTCCTCTGTAAACTTCACCTCTCTTGAAAGTGTAAGCCATACTTTAATCTCCGTCAATTTTTGCTAACGACGATGCGTAATCCGACATACCGGCGTTTGCCAATTCTCTTTCTTCATCTTCAAGTTCGGCAAAAGCGGCACGCAGAGCATTTTCATCATTCCAATTAATTTTTTCGGTTGATTCAACATCGCTCAAGGAGTTTTTCGACACATTCGCGCTATCGAGCAAAGTTATAATTACACGACTTTTTTTCTTCACCTTTAAGGGTTCAAGCAATTTGATATTGCCGTCAACGTCAATTTCCGCTTCGATTGTAGTAAGCATTTTCAAATCTCCTTTTCGGCGCAATTATATCACGCCTTTCCCTCGACAATCTTTATCTCGTCATCGGTCAAATCGTAAAGCCGATAAACCAATCTATCAATTTCATCTTCCAAGCCGAGCGTGTCTTTGCTTTCTTTCTTTAATTCAAGGATTTGGTCAACGAACTTCGACTTGTTTTACTTACTCGCCGAACGATTTCAGAAAAGTTTTGATTAAGATGTCATCGTAGTAAATTCCGGCAGATTTGGCTTTTTGAATGAACGGAGAAATCTCCGGTATAAAGCCGAGTGTTTTAGCTTTGCCGATAAGACCGAGTGAGCCGATAATCTTTAATCCGACGGCTGAGGCAGCGCGTCTGCCTTTTAGCTCGTCAATGCAGACAAGCTCGATATTTTGTTCTAACGCAAGTTGGATGACGGCGGCTTCGCCGGTGTCGAGCGAAGCAATTGCTAAAGGCGAAAGCGAATTTTGCAGACGAAGTATTTTTAGCCATTCAGGAATTTGAACGTCGTAACCTTGATTTGCTCCGGCTAAAATTTCCGTTTCAACTTCGGTCGGAGAGACGAATTCAAAAGGCAGTTTGCCGACAATTTCGAGAGCCTGCATTTTACCGAGCGAAAGCATCGGGCTGGTATTGACGACGATTTTTTCAGTCATTTAAGGCAAAATTTAATTCGGCTTGTAAATCTTCCGGGCGAAGATTGCTCATCGGAACACGAAGACGAGAAAGTGAAAAAAGAAATTCGACGCGGCTCTTTCCTGCCAACTGCGCCGCTTGTCCCGAAGAGATTTTACCTAATTCATAAAGTTTAGCGGCAAGCAAAAACTTTGCTTCGCGGGAAAATTCTTCGTCGGAAATTCCGAGCGCGAAAAGCAAATCGTCGGCATATTGTATCGTCAATGTATTTTGCATAAATCACACCTCATTTCTGAATAATA
>JACCYR010000092.1 GCA_013696385.1 Acidobacteriota bacterium | reverse complement strand
TCGGATGTTGGTTGCGGGTTTTGGGTTGAGATTCACCAATTTGATTTCGTAGCCTTCAAACATAACGGTTTGCGGTTTTAAATTCGTATTCAGTTCAAAAGTTTTCGATGCGCCTTTTGATTTGCTGACTTTGATTCGTATCTTTGCGTTGCCCGCC
Organism: Acidobacteriota bacterium; assembly: GCA_013696385.1. Lineage (GTDB taxonomy): Bacteria > Acidobacteriota > Blastocatellia > Pyrinomonadales > Pyrinomonadaceae. The sequence continues at coordinate 16,273 of JACCYR010000092.1, read as the reverse complement.
CAAACGCAGTTTGTGCTTTCGGGACAGCGCGAATCTTCGACGACGGAAATGAATTTGACCGTTACTTTATCTTTGGTAACGGTTTTCTGCCGATTGACGAGTAGTTTAAACTGCTGATTTGTTTGAGCGTTCGATTGCCCGACGATTCCGAAAACCAACGTCAAAACTAGAGTAAGAATTGTTATTTTCATAATCTTTCCTTCAAAAATCAAACAGAATAATAGTTCGATTTGCTGTCTTTTGAAGTTCAAAACGCTTTTTAAGTTGCTGAATTAATTTTTTCTTTTGCCTTAGAAACTGTTTGGAAAGTAGGCTTCGGTCAAAAGTTCGGAACAGCCAATAACGCGAAAACTGCGTTCATCTTCAGCGAAATACGCACATAGCGACATAAAAAATCATCCTCACAAGTTTTTCGAGAATGATAAATCACGCACGGTGAATTCGCCAACAGTATCCATTGCTATCACTACCCTAGATTGAAGTAAAAAATGTTCTTTTGTAACAATTTCTTCGGCGTTCTTAAATTTGATCACAAGGTCTTTATAGAAATCCAAATCAACATCAGCCGAACCGCAAACACCATAAATTTCAGTGCGATTACACGTTGACAAAATTACACACTCCAACAAAGTTTCCTTCAACTTAGTCAGCAGGTCGGGAATTTCCGATTCGTGTATATAAAGTTTTTCTCTGACCTCTATCGGAGCTGTTTTATGGTTAATTCCAAAAGCAAACAGCATTTGTTGGTAGGCAGTATTTTTCACATTAATTATACCTTTTGTTTTTCAACTTTTTCGGTGTCAATACTCGCCGAGTTGGATTTAGTTCTCATCAGAACGAATAGCGAATAAAAATAGTTGCCACATTAGCATGGTATGTAGTGAATCGCGCGTCGAGGAACAAGTATCGTGGAGTTAGGGCACTAGCAACAGTGGCTGCTGGCTGTCGCGGTGAATAGGGCTGCAAATTGTTTGTATAGTAATCGTCGAGCCGATAAGGTTCGTATCGGTAGATAACCCCGACGGCAAGATCCGAACGCAACTGATGGGTCAGTGACATATTGATCTCCTGCTGCCGGTTGATTACATCAGGGTAGTCATATGCACCCGCTGTACGTGGGGAAACAGCCAAGATGGGAAACGGATTCACCGTGGTCGTTCGATCATTCGCAAAACCGAGACCGTAGGAAAAATTCAACACTGTACGTTCCCCTTTGCTTGCCGTGTTGAAGCCGAACTGGAACATATCAAAATTGATTCTTGAGCTACGATCAAAGGTGTTGGCTATTGGGAATTGGGCGCAACAGGCAGTTACATTTCGCGCCGCTCCGACAGTCCGATGTCCAAGTCCGAGATAGCCCGTTTGGCTGAACTCGCGGGAATAATTAGCATAAAAGAAAGAGTTGTCCAGCCAGCCGCCGCTTGCGGCAGGCGAATCGTCTTGGGATGCACCCATAGGGAAGTAAGAAACCTCTGCATCGACGGTGGATACTTCGTCGTATTGAAGCCCGTAGAATCTCTTATCATAATCGTGCCGCAAATATCGATACGATGCCGAGAAAGATAGATTCTCCCAGCGTGTAACTTCGAGCGACGCGCCTCCTTCCTTGCGAATCCGGTCGGATTCGTCAAACTGGCGCAAGAGATTAAATTCCTCCCGAAGTCCGGGATTAAATTGCGTGCCGGGCGTTACAACCCAACTGCCGAGCGGTCCGTTGAGAGTCGGGTCGAATACCAGCGGCTGCGTCCGGTAGATGGTAGGCTTGCGATGCGCATAGAGATAATCCAATTTAAGAGCTACGCCGGGACTCAGCTTGTAGTCCACTCGTCCCTGAATGCTATGCTCGTTCGTTCTCGGAGCTTCCCGATAAGTGCGATTCCAAATCTCCAAATCATACTCCAGTTCAAGATTAATGTTCTTACGCAGTGACCATTCCCAAGAGGCGGTCGCGTTTTGAGTGGTGTAGGAAAACGGAAAATTTTCGATAGGAGTATTATAGAAATCAACGGAAGTGCGCACGCCCGAATCGCCGAAAGCCGAAAGTCCCGGAAAGACAATAACAGGAGTCTTGTTATCCCTGTCATTGAAGCGATACTGAAGCATGAATCGCATACTCTTCCACGGTCGGCTCGCCAGCGTATAGTCTTGATTCAGAGTATTTATAACGCCGTTCAGCGATGGCTGCGGCGGTGCCAGATTGAAAAGCGCCGGTTGTCCGGGCAGAAGATTAGCCGCGACCATCGCGGAATTCAAGGTATAGGGCAAAAACTGCTCGTTTTGTGTTCCTCTTCCCCAGGATATCGCTCCTCTCAATTGAGTATTGTGCGGCAAATCCGCACTGCCGAAAAAGCTGATGCTTTGAAAATCGTTGTCGGGCGGCAAAGCAAGTTGGGCGCGGACGAAGCGGTTGCGACCGACGTTGAACGACGGCGCGGTTGCCAGAGCGTCGGTCGCTCTAAACGGGTTCTCCCATGTCAGAGACGAAATGGAATTCCTAAACATCGAAAGATTGTATTGGACGCCGACCCGCCATTTCGGTTGAGAGTAATGTATTCCGAAGCTGAGATTAGTGGTTCGATAACTGACGGGTTCTGCGAGTTCCACGCCAAGCGCCTCCCAAACCAGGTCGCCCGCGGGACCGTTCGTCTCATTTGCAAAAGTGCCGGTAGGTTTCGGACGAGTACCGTTACGACGTATGTTTTGCGCTCGAAAATAAAACTCCCAGTTTTCGTTCGGATGATAGGATTGCGTAAACAGTAATTGGTCCGAGCGAATTCGCAGCTGCACGGAGCGCGTATTTTGCAGTTCCTGGCTCACCGCTGCCGGTAATGCGGGACCGACCAGACTACCGGCGGCGCTTGAGTTAGGCACTGCTTGCAGCCGCGCGCGCAGAGCCGGGTCAACGGTCAGCACGCCCGGCTCTGCGCTTGTGTGAAAAGTAAGACCGCTGGAAAAATAATGTGGAATTTGATCCCACAAAAATCGGGTTTTGAATTTTCCGACGCTTTCCGCTTCGGCAGTGACGCGCCGGTCGCGTTCGCCAAGCTCCAGCCCTTTAAAGTCCAGGATATAAGGCGTATCAGGCGAGTTAAAATTTAAATGAATAGCACGGATAGTCGGACCTTTGGGAAAGTCTCGTGTCTCTTGGAATTTTCCCGGTCGGTCGCCGTCAATCGCGCGTATATTTGCTCCGACCACCACGGTAACTTTGCGGCTCTCAAAAAGTCCCTTTTTTCTTTTCGGCGCGGGTCGTCTGCTGACTTCCGTCTTTTTCTTTTGGGGCGGCTTTTTCGTCTCCTCCTGCTTCGCCTTTTGGTCTTGCTGGCTTCTAATATACTGTGGGGCAAAAAGCGTCGCAGCAATGATTGTCGTCGAGCAAACTGCGGAAATCATTAACGACCGAAGCTGAATGGGCTGAATGGATAGATCAAATCTCATCTTATTCTCCTTAACGCGTAAACGCTTTCCCGGAAGGGTGATTGGAACCGTGAATCTGGCTGTGACAGTTCACGCAGCTCCGATTAAAAGTAAAAACATCGAACCCCGCAACCGTCTGGTGGCGCGCCAGCATATTGATATGGCACACCTGGCACAGTTGATGAGTGCGCCTGGTCAATAAAGCCGCGTTGTTTGAACCGTGCGGAGCGTGGCAGGTCATACAGCTTTCCTGAACCGGAGCATGCTCCCACAAAAATGGTCCTCGCTTTTCCGCGTGACATTGAAAACAAGTTTCGTTGAGTGTGCGGGACTGGAGCATTTTGGGTCCTTCTCCGCCGTGCGGGTTATGACACGAAGCACAATTCATTTTCGCAATCTTATTCTCAGTGCGGAAGAGATGTGTGGAGCGTTGCAGGAAAGCCTTGCGCTTGTCTGAATGGCAGCGAAGGCACGTTTCATCTACTGTTAGGCTGGACAACATACTTTCGGGCGATTTGACCTCTGTTAAATCCAGACTTCCATTACCGACCGAACGCTTGTGGCTGGCGGCTATCGACTGTGAGAATTTGGTGTGGTGAACGCTATGACATGATAAGCAGCTAACATCATTTCTGTCGTGCTTTCCTCCACGCCAGTTACTTATGTAGCGATCTCGCGAGTGGCATTGGAGACAGGATTCATTAGCCTGTGATGCCGTCGACTTTGCCGGATTGCCTGGGTCGGCACCACTCTTCGTCGGGCTACTCAAGACAGCATGCTTTATGCTATTTGTGTGACAAACCTGGCAAGAGGCGGCGCGCGAATCTTGTAGGAATTTGGCACTTTTTCCGTGTGTTTCGAGGACGAAAGATTCAACAATGGAATTGTGGCACTGCTTGCAATTCTTTCCAACGTCAGTCGGTAGCGCGGACTGCTTAGTAGTTTGTGAATGAACAGGACCGTACCTGACTTGCCACAGAGAAACAAGGGGAAAGCCTATAAACGCCGAAACAATCAATAATTTGGTTGCGAGCGCAGCGTTTGACGAATAATTTATTCTGCTATTTCGTCTAAGCACGGAAGCACCTCTGTTTTAGGTTCTTTCGATATAAGTGAACCGATAAAATGCGATCAGCCGTAGGACGTTTTGTAATGGTTATCTTCTTGCCTAATTATGTAATATTTGGACAAGAAGAAATTATTACAGTGATACTAAATTCCGCCCCCTTACATGATGCAATTTGTAAACACGTTCTTTCTACGTGATAGCTACTGAACTATAAAATGGACTACCCACTGCCGGGTTAGCAACATTTATAAGTTATTTCTGAATGGATAATTCAGAATACTTATTTTTATAACGGATTTTTCTTATCTTTGCAAGAAATAAATGTCTTTGCAAGAAAAAAATGATCTGGTTTGTAATACCGGTATTAATTATTGGAAAACAGACTTATTAGCTATCATCGAATCTAAATGTATAAAAGGAAATCGATCTCTTATTGGAATAGCAGAAACTGAGTTTGGCATACCACTTTTGTAGCGCCGCCTTTTTCGCAACTACAGAATCGTTCTATTGAATCAAGGTAGCACAACAACTTGGTTAATACTTCTTTGACCCTTTTCGGAGATTTTCAGGTCTGTCCAAAAACCTTTTTGACCTCACAACGACTCGGTCCGATGTATTCTCAAACGTTTTCAATACTTTTGTTACTTGTTAGGCGGCTTCAATTCAGGGCGACTTTACGTTATTAGAATTAGCTTTACATTTGCGCCGAATTACTATAATTTTGTTTTGTATAATAGCAGTTCAATCTGTCAAAATATTCATTCTTTACTTTGAAGGCATATTGGCTACCTGTGATATTAACCACGCGTTTTGCGTTTGGTCAGTTGCTATTCAGGAGGAATTGAGATGAAATTAAAAATATTCATCATTTGTTGTTTCGCGCTGGGCTATTTGATGCTTTCGTTTGCTTCGAACGCGTCCTCGCCGGTATGCGGTTCAATCAAGCTTTCTATTTGCGAGACAGCGATTGATGGCACTAAGCCTCCTCATGCGGTCGACGTTTCCGGTAAGGTGATTCCCGAATCGAGTGCCATACAGCCGGACAAACCTATAATTTTGGCAAAGGACAGTCTGGATTCGAGCAAGGGTGCGCTTAAGCCTGATGCTGCCTTTGACCACGTCAAGCACTCGACGCAACTTTCGTATAGTCTTGACGGGAAGACGGTTACCGCCTGTATCGAATGTCATCACACAGATCAGCATTCAGCCCCTAAAGGACAAGAATACCTTAAACGGTTCGATCGGAAGGAGCCTCTAACGGCAAAACAGCTTGAAGCCTCTAAGCAGCCTGTTAGTTCCTGTCGTGCCTGCCACTTTCAGGAATCCACGGAACCGACCGATGAATTTCCTCCCCAAGAAGTCACGTACCCCAAGAAATCCGGTAAACAACCAACAGGTACATTGACTAATGATGTTGCTTACCATATTAACTGTAACTCGTGCCATGATGCTGCGAAGACGAGGGATCCGAAACTGAAGGCTCCGCAGAGATGCTTCGACTGTCATACAAAGCAACAATAGATTGTCGATGATTGGTTAAAATAACTTAGCGTTGGCTACTTCTGGTTATCGAAAGAAACGACGCTTTCAACTATCATCCGCCCGTTCCACTTCTCGTGCTTGTATATCTTCACATTTTCAGGATTCCCGCCGCGAACGTGAAATTTGGTGTCAGTAAGAATTATTATTTTTCCCGAAGTGCTTCCAACAGCGCGCAAAACTCTGTATCTGAAACATTCGCCGTGTCGGTTTGAAAGCCGCACACTAAACCAAATTTATTCAACACCACACAATTTCCCGCCAACTTGTGATCTCTTTCTCGCCTTTGCCCGTACCACGCTCGTGGGGTAATCAAGCCCGAACAGAAGTGTGAAAAAACACCGAACAATTTCTTGCTCTCGCGCTTTTCGCAGCGCAAAAGAAAGCGATGGCTCGTTTTACTGTCAACACTGCGGCGACGGCAGTGCGAGGTATTTTTCCTTGACGGTTAACTTTGCATAAGGAAGTCATTGGACAGGATGCGAAAAAGCGACACTCATAAGAACGTCGCTGTTTAATCGGGTTTTGCCCGCGTCTATTCGGTCGTCCATAAACTAAATGCGTTCTTTTGAAGTTTTATTTCAATCACTCGTAAAGGGTACATTTTGTGACTAAATTTAGATGATTGATTTTGTTCTAGAGAATTCTCTAGAATGACGGGACTTTCCTCCTGATTAGGGAAAGCATAGTTACTTATTTTTCCTGTTTTAATTCCTGCATTAGCCAATTCCAATCATTAGGCGTATGGGTTATTCTAAACTCATAATGAACTCTGTTTCGCCTTTAGCCATAAAGCTGCGAAAAGTTTCTAATACTTGACGTTTTGCTTTTTCGCTCAAAGGCTCGATTTCTTCGTCAAAATTACTACCGGCTATCGTTTTAGACTTCCCTTCATCCAAATGTCCTGCTTTGTCTTTCTTGGATTTCCGTTCAGTTTTCTTTTGTCGTTTTCATCAGAAGTTTTAATAAACAATCGGCGTCGGAGATGCACGGTTTCGTAAATCAAGTTCACGCGCCTCGCGCCATCTTGCTTCTCTTTTCAAAGAACTCTCTGATATGATGCCATTGGCTATCGGTCATATTGCTTGGATAGATTTGCTTTTTCACAACTCAAATTTACCCGAACTTTTGACCGAAGCCTACTTTCCAAACAGTTTCTTAGAAATCAATTCGTCAAAATGATTTTCTAAATTTTTGTTTGCACCGCGCAAACCAGCCACGACCTTTTCGCCCCAATTGATATATTCGAGCCGTCTTTCATCCGACCAGCCGTCTGGCGGATTTTCCATCACGTCGCGGATATTACTGATTTTGTCGCTGAGTTTGATGAGTTTTGCACCTTGTGAAAGATGCGGCGCGTGTTCGATTTGTTTTTGCTTGCGCTCGGCTTTTGGCAGAGATTTGTCGTCGGTAACTTCCAAGACATACTCGCAAATGTCGCTTCCAAAAAGTTCGGTGATTTCTTCTTTAGTAGTTTCCGTGTCTTCGATTGTATCGTGCAAAACGGCGGCGATTAGAACATTATAATCTTTGACTTTACCGACATTTGCCAGCAAATTCACCACTTCTAACGGATGATTGATATAAGGCGCGGCATCGTTACCTTTGCGCTTTTGCGCTATGTGTTTTTTCGCCGCAAAACTCGCAGCTTGCAAAAGTTTTAGTAAATCGGACATAAAAGTCTAGGAAGTCTGGAAAGTCTAGGATGTTTGGAAATTCTAGGAAGAAAAATCAATCGACCTTCAAAATGACTTCCTAGACTTATTTCACAGACTTATTTCACAACTTCAATTGTCAAAACTTGCTGCCCGGAAATTAGAAAATCGGCGGGCGGCAGTTCTTGGTCGGTCAGAACGGTTAGAACCGTCGGTTTAAAACCGCCTGCCGTTCGGTCATTGTTTAGAGTTGCGAGCATTGAAGGCGGAAGATTCGGCATTTCGTTTGCGCCGATAATCGCGCCGTTCGTTACGCGATAAGTCTGCACGTAAAGCCGGTCATCTTTTTTGAGTTTGTTGATAGTTTTTATAAGTTCGCTCAAATCCTTTGGCACAAATTGTTTTGAAGCCGCATTCTGTTGGATTGAACCACCATCGCCAACCGTAATCATCAGCGTTCCGCTCGGCGTGTCGGCGGGAATTTTGACCGGAATTTTCTGCGAGAAAACTTTGCCCGTGTCGGTTCTGACAAACGCTTGCACTTCGAAAGTTTCGCCCGCTTTGACTTCCGTTCTGTCAAGCGCGATGCGTTCCAACGTCGCGGTATTGCTTCCGTCAATCGAAGTTACGTTCAAGTTTATTTCGCTGATTTCCGCGCCGTCAAAACGGCTCTGCAAAAGCGCGTTGACCGGAGCGGCAACCGAAATCGCGGCAATTTGTGTGGCTTGCGCTCCGGCGAAACGGCGTTCAATTTTAATCGGTTCTTGGTTTTTAAGTTTGATTTCGCCCTTTAATTCGATGGTCGAATCGCCGAGTCCGCGCTCATTGGCGACAATTGTATTATAAACCGCGATGTTGAGAAGAAGCGGCGTTAAAAAATCATCTCTGACAACTTCAAAATTCAAAGTTTCCTGATTATTGCGGCTGGTTTCAAGATTAAGCCGGACGGGAATCATCTTCGGCGATTTGCCGAGACTGCCGAAAACTCCGGTTGCGCGGTCTTGCGTCATACTGCCAACCATTGCGTCGGGAACGGCGAGCTTAAAGGAATTGTTCAAATTCGGAATAACGGTTACAACGTGCGATTCGCTCATTGGCAAATCAGACATGCCAAGATTTAGGAACGGATGACCGAAAGCATAAATTTTTTCGCCGTCGCGCATTGTTACCGTGCCGCTTGCCGCGAGTGAATAATCGCCGCGCACAAGCTGCATCGAAACCGACGCGCCGCCGAGCAGCGTTTTATCGGTTGCTTCTTTTAAAGAAGTGATTCGCGCTGCGCCGCCCACGCTGGCGACAGGAAGCAAGCCGACCGACGCAAGTTGCGGCGCGAAAAGATTTAAAGTATCTTGCGAAAATCCGCTAAATGATAATGGCGTGGCAATCGGCTGAAAAGATTGTCCGGCAACTGTCATTAAAGACGAATTTGCGCTGCCACTCGCTAAAATCGAACTCGAAACGGTCGCGTTTTTCGGGAAATTCGGTTTCCAACTTGTTGAGGCAAGTTCGACAAATGAAATGGCGCGTGGCTCTTTCGGTTTTAATTTTTGATTTTGATTCTGCTCAAAAATCGCCAGCATCTGCTCAATCGGCGTGATTCCGCAAATCGGCTCTTTCGAGAAAGGAAAACTATAAGAAATTGCGCCGACAAGTCGCCCGTCAATATAAACAGGCGAACCGCTCATTCCAGCAAAAACGCTTGTTCGGTCAGCACTTCCGCCGCTAATTCGTCCGACAATCATATCTTGTTTCGGACCAATTGCGCCCGGCACAACGCCTAGAATTTCAACCGCGAATTCCTCCGGCTCGCTGCCGCGAAAAACCGTCCACGCCGTGCCTTTCATTCCTTCCTTCAATTCTGAAACAGGGAAAAATTGGGCGTTTGCCGTTTTTTCGCTTTTAGCTGTTTTTTCGAGTTTGGCTTGGGTCTGCCCGAAAATACTTAAACCGAAGATTGAAATAATTAAAAATGCTGCAAAAAAAATTGTTTTCATTTGGTTAAACTCTTTCCTTTCTCATTGACTTTCTAATGGTAACATTTTAACCGTCTGACCGAAAGTTTTTTTTCTCAAACTGACAATTAAGACTCCCGAAAATGATTTCAAGTTGTATTTTCTTTCTATAATTCAATCAATAATTATAGAAAAAACCGAACGTCTGGTTAAACAAATTTCAGATAAAAAGCGTTAATCTTTAAACTGCAATTCTTCAATAATTTCGTGCATAATCGCCCGACCTTTTTCCACTTCTTCGGGTTTCAGAGAAACTGCGCCGACAACCGCGTGTCCGCCGCCACCGTAGCGTTCGCAGATTTCGGCGATGTTATGAACGCGCGGGCGCGGCGACCACGGGTTTGAGCCAACCGAAACTTTTGTCCGAAACGCGCTCTTTGTCAACGAAACTGTGTAAGTCGTTTGTGGGTAAAAATAATACGGAATAAACTTGTTGTAACCGTCAATGCCTTCGGCAACCAAATCAAAACTCACCACGCCGCGTGAATAATTTGCTCTTTCTTTAATCAATTCGACCATTTGCCAATGCCGGTCTAAAATGGGTTTCAGTTTGGCTTGTATTTCGTCGCTTTCCAAAATTTCGTCCAAAGATTTTTCGGTCAAATCGCGGATGATTTTTTCGACGAATTTTTCGTCCTTTTCGCCTTCGATAAGCTGCATCAATTTCAATGCCGACGAGCGCAGTTCAACACACTGCGCGGGCGAATCATACAACGCGCCGTCAATAATATGCGCCCAATGAATCAATTCCGCGAGCGATTCGTCTCCAAAACCAAATTTCTCTTTGGCAATTCGCGCAATAAATTCGGCACAGGATTTGCTCGCCGTGTCGAGAAATTTTTTGCCTGAAATGTCGGCGAGAAAGTGCGCTTCGTCGGCTTCACTCAAAAACGCCGATTGATGATGGTCGAACCACCACGTCAGGCGTTCGTCAGCGCAGTATTTAAAATCAACAATGGCGTTTTCGTCGCCGTCAAATTGCGCTTTGTCAAATGCATTTCCGGCGCGGTGCATCGTCGGCGTATAGCAAATTTCTGCGTCCTGGTGAATTTTTGCGCGATAAAATTTTGTAAAAACGGCGGCGGAAGAAACGCCGTCAAAGCAGTTCCCGTGATAAAGTATCCGAAGTTTCATAATGTCAATCAGATTTTGTATTTTGTATTTAATAGACAAAACATTTTAGATTAGTTGGGAAAAGAAATATCGTCAAGGAAAATTTATGAATATTCGCATTGCGAAGATTGAAGATGCGCCGAACTTAGTCGAATTTAATCAAGCGATGGCACTCGAAACCGAAGGAATACGGCTTGAAACAACTATTTTACAAAATGGCGTTGAGGCGGTTTTTCACGACGAAAAGAAAGGTTTTTATATTGTCGCCGAAGACGAAAATAAAATCATCGGCGGTTTGATGATAACTTTTGAGTGGAGCGATTGGCGTAATTGTTGGTTTTGGTGGATTCAAAGCGTTTATATTTTGCCGGAAGCCCGCGGCAGAAAAATTTACAGCCGTCTTTACGAATTTGTTAAAGCCGAGGCGCGGACTTCCGGCAATGTCTGTGGTTTTCGGCTTTACGTCGAAAACGAAAATGTCAACGCGCAAAAAGTTTATGAAAAAGTCGGAATGCAAGGTTCACATTATTTGATGTATGAGGAAATGATTTGAAAAAACCGAAATCTTAGATGTTAGAATTTAGGTTATAAATTTGAAAAAGCAAAACTATGATAAGTCTGGAAGGTAAAAACTTTGTCTGATTTTGGTTCGTTATGAATTAAAATTTCGTTTATGCTTAATAAATCCTGATGAATAAAATCAGCGAGCAGGAATTTGCGCGGATTTGCAGAGGCATAAAGCAAGACCGCGAAACAATTTGCAGACACAATCCAATCGGAACATCTGAAGAAATTCTTTTATGGATGCTGCTCGGTTGTTTGGTCAGCTATTTGAGTTTGTCGGAAATCGAAACGCCTTGTTTCAGCGGCAAACCGGACGCGAAAACTTATCGAAACGCGATTTTGTTTGTTGTTCAAGATAGAAAAACTGCGAATTTTGATGCGGAAAAATACTTAAACCAATTGACTAAAAAATGATAATTGAAACATTTATACTGACTCCGTTTGAACAAAACACACGAGTTGTCGCGTGCGAGGAAACAGGCATGGCAATTTGCATTGACCCGGGCGAAAAGTCCGATGAAATCGTTTCATTTTTGAATGATAACAATTATCAGCTGCAAGCGATTACATTAACGCACGGACATCTCGACCACGTTGGCGGAACTTCGGCTTTACACGAAAGTTTTCCAAAAGCAGAAATTATTTTGCACAAGGGCGATGAAGATTTATATTACGGTTTGCCAAACCAGCCGCTTTTTATGGGTTTGTCCCCGCATCAATTAAAGCCGCTCGGACTCGATTATAAAACTCCGCCGAAGTTGACGCGAAATTGGCAGGACGGCGAGATTTACGCAGTCGGAAATTTGCGCTTTAAGGTTTTGCATTGTCCCGGACACACGCGCGGTCATATCGTTTTGGCGGAAGAAAACGAAAAAAAAGTTTTTGTCGGCGATTGTTTGTTTGAAGGCTCAATCGGCAGAACGGATTTGCCGGGCGGCTCTTACGAGCAATTGATAGATTCGATAAATAATAATATTCTGACGCTCGGCGACGATTTTGCAGTTTATTCGGGACACGGTAGAGAAACGACAATCGGGCGCGAAAAAGCGACTAATCCGTTTTTGACGGGTAGTTACCAAATCGGGCGCGGTAGGTTTGTTTAAGCAATAATGAAAAAGCCGCAAGAAATTAAATCTTACGGCTTTTGTTTTTGAACAAAATTTCGTTCGTGTGTTCGATAATAAGTTATTAGCTTGGCATTAAAACCGTATCAACAACGTGAATAACGCCGTTTGATTGCCTAACATTTGCAATTGTAACTCTCGACATACCGCCTTTTTCGTCCGTTAAAACGAGTGTATCGCCGTCCATCGAAGCAGTCAATGTGCCGCCGGAAACAGTTTTTAACATTGCTTTGCCGTTACCTTTTTTGATGGCTTTCATAATCGCCTTTGAATCCATATTTCCCGCGACGACGTGATACGTCAAAATTTTGGTCAACATCGCTTTGTTTTCCGGTTTGAGCAACGTATCAACTGTTCCGGCGGGAAGCGCGTCAAAAGCCGCGTTGGTCGGCGCAAAAACTGTGAACGGTCCTTTGCTTTTCAAAGTATCCACCAAACCAGCGGCTTTGACGGCGGCGACCAGCGTCGTGTGGTCTTTCGAGTTCACGGCGTTATCAACGATGTCTTTGTTTCTAAACATTGCCGCGCCGCCGACCATCGGATTACCACTTTTCATCTGAGCTGAAGCGTTATTTGCTCCAAAACCGAATGCCACTGCCATTACGAAAACTGCTAAAACTAATTTTTTCATTTTTTCATCTACTCCTTACTTAATTTAATTAATTATTAAAGATAAAAATTATCCCTACGTAGTAGTTTTCGTCAGGCTGTAATAAACAGATTCAGAAAAGAAAGGATTATTTACATTTAAGCACTGCAACAAAAATAAGCTCAAGCGTTTTGAGTTCCAACTTTAGTTGGCTCTTTGCAAACTAAAGTTAAAACTCAAAACTTAGCATCAATTTTTAGTTGAATGTAATTTTGTTGGAGTGCTTATCTAAAAAACTATCTTTAAACTTTATTTTCGTTCAAACTGGAAGATGGATGCAAAAACTTACATAAACAATTTTCAGTGAAAAACTCCTTGTGTGATTTTTAGCGTTAATTTTAATCATCAAGCAACGGTAATTTTTTTCGACAGATAAACGTCCTGAACCAAATTGAGCAATTCAACACCTTCATTTGTCGGACGTTGAAATGCTTTGCGACCTGAAATCAAACCTGTTCCGCCGCCACGTTTGTTGATAACTGCCGTGCGAACCGCCGCCGCCAAATCACCCGTGCCTTTCGATTCGCCGCCCGAATTTATCAAACCGCAGCGTCCCATATAGCAATTTGCGACTTGGTAACGCACAAGGTCAATCGGATTGTCAGTTGTCAGTTTCTCGTAAATAAGTTTGCTGGTTTTGCCGTAAGCAGCATTTCCCGCTAAATTCAAAGCGTTGTAACCGCCGTTGCGCGTCGGTAGTTTTTGTTTGATAATGTCGGCTTGAATCGTTACGCCGAGATGATTGGCTTGTCCGCTCAAATCAGCCGCTTCGTGCATATCGCCTTCGGATGTTTTGAATGCCGAATTTCGCAGATAACACCAAAGAATCGTTGCCATTCCGAGTTCGTGCGCGTAGGCAAACGCTTCGGCGACTTCCGTAATCTGGCGTGTTGATTCATCCGAGCCGAAATAAATCGTTGCGCCAACGGCAATCGCGCCCATATTTTTCGCCTGTTCGATTGTGCCGAACATAACTTGGTCAAATTTATTCGGATAAGTTAAAAGTTCGTTATGATTTATTTTGACGATAAACGGAATTTTATGCGCGTATTTGCGGGCGACGATGCCAAGAACGCCGAAGGTCGAAGCCACCGCGTTGCAGCCGCCTTCGATAGCTAATTCAACGATATTTTCCGGGTCGAAAAACGCCGGGTTCGGCGCAAAACTTGCTCCGGCAGAATGTTCGATACCTTGGTCAACCGGCAAAATCGAAAGATAACCCGTGCCGGACAACCTTCCGTTATCGAAAAGCGTCTGCAAAGAACGCAAAACATTTGGATTGCGGTCTGATTGCAACCAAACACGGTCAACAAAATCCGCGCCCGGAAGGTGTAAATTGTCCTTCGGAATAGTTGTAGATGTATAATCTAAGAGCGTTTCGGCTTCGTTGCCTAAAAGTTCTTGAATTTTATTGAAATCAACCGCCATTATGTATATTCTCCTAGGTTGGCTATAAATTTTTTAAGAAAGCATTTTGCGCCAAATTATAACATAAAATTGGTTTTGAAACTTATAGCCGAAATTTTGTTGCGTAAATGAATTATATAAAATAAAAAGCCTTTTGCCTATTTTATTTAGATTTCTAAGTAATACTTTATTACTCTGCCTTTTTACTTTTTAAGTATGTTCAAACGCTACATGCACAAGCGAGAAAGATATTTTGCCATGCTGGGCGACAATCGCGTCGTGCATCCGTTTGGTTGGGGCGTGGAATTTATTAGGGAAAAACCGAATGGCGACGACCCGCGCAAACTTTTTCGTGAATATGCAAAAAAAACGGTTGCCCGAAGCGATGAATTTTTTTATCTGCCCGAAGTTTCGGATTATAAACTTAGTTCTGAGTTCCGTCTTCAGGCGGCTTCTGACGACAAGCAAAGCCGACTAAAGTCGGAACACAAAACTTTGACTTGGACAAGCGCGATTGAAACGCCTTCGATAGAAAATAACACTGCTTATGCTCAATTTTTTCCGCACTCCGAAAACAAAAAATCTGCCGTCGTCGTTCTTCCGCACTGGAACGCAAAAGCCGGAACATATTTCGATTTGTGCAAATTTTTTAATAAAGTCGGAGTTTCTGCGCTTCGTTTGACCTTGCCGTATCACGAAGAACGAATGCCGCCCGAACTTGAACGCGCCGATTATCTGGTTGCGCCGAATGTCGGGCGGACTTTGCAATCGCTTCGGCAATCGGTTGTGGACACGCGGGCGGCGGTTCGCTGGTTGAAACAGCAAGGTTATGAAAAGGTCGGCGTTGTCGGCACAAGCATCGGTTCGTGCGTCGGATTTTTCGCTTTCGCGCACGACGAAACGATTGACGCGGGCGTTTTTAATCACGTTTCGGGTTACGTTGCTGATGTTGTTTGGCAAGGTCTTTCGACTTATCATGTCAAAGAAGGATTAAAAAATAATGTTACTTTAGAGGAACTACGCGAGTATTGGATGCCGATTTCGCCGATGGCTTATGTGGAGAAACTGGCAAAAATGCCGACGCGTCCGCAACGCTACATCTACACGCTTTACGACCTGACTTTTCCGGTTAACCTTTCCCGCAAAATGATGGAAACCTTACGCGAAAACAATATCGAACACGATGAAGTTACAATTCCCTGCGGACATTACACGCTCGGCGAAAAGCCTTGGGTTTATCTCGACGGCTATAAAATTATTTCGTTTTTACGAAAGCATTTAAGATAGAACTTTAAGATTATACTGATTCAAGATGAGTTAGCTTATTGCCAAACTTTAGTTTGGTTTTGCTGACGAACTAGTATTATTTTTGTGATTTTGTATGCAATAATTTGATAATTGAAAGGTTATAAAGAAAAAAAGTTAAAGCAGTAGCGAAGTTTTGAAAACGAAACACAAAACTCAAACCGCTTTACCTAAATTTCTGCTTTTTCCGCTTTTACTCTTTTACTATTGTTTCACTTCCGCACGACGGCGCATTTCCGTCAACAATTCTTCCTCGCTCAGACTTGTAACTTGCGGTGTGTCAAAAGTTGCCGCAAGCGGCGGAGTTTGCAGTTTCTTCTGCTCCTGCTCAATTCGTTCTTCTTCTTCGGCTTCGCGCATTCCTTCTTTGAAGGCTTTGCGGGTTTGTCCGAGCGATTTTGCCAACTGCGGCAGACGGC
>JACCYR010000077.1 GCA_013696385.1 Acidobacteriota bacterium | reverse complement strand
ACAGCCTTCCGAGTTTCTTAATTTGCAATTTTCTTTTCGGCAAGTTACCATATTGCCTCGTTAAAGCAAGTCTTTTATTAACATATTGCCCCAAAAATAAGTTAGAATAAAAAGGCTTTTTATTCTAGATGTTCGTTTGCTATGGGCTTTTCAACAATTGCAATTCACGCGGGAAATGAACCAGACAGCGCAACGGGCGCGGTGAGCGTGCCGATTTACCAAACCTCAACTTATGCCCAAGAAGGGCTTGGGCTTCATAAAGGTTTTGAATATGCGCGGACACAGAATCCGACGCGGCTTGCGCTGGAGAAAAACATCGCCGCGCTGGAAGGCGCGAAATACGGTTACGCTTTTGCTTCGGGAATGTCGGCGATTGACGCGGTTTTGAAACTTGTCAAAGCGGGCGACCACGTTATCTGCGGCGATAACACTTACGGCGGAACTTACCGTTTATTCAGCAAAGTTTTGGCGAATTACGGCATTGAATTTGATTTTGTCGACACTTCTGATATTTTAAACGTCGAAAATGCTTTTAAGGTAAATACGAAAATGGTTTTCGTCGAAACGCCGACCAATCCGGTGATGACCGTGACGGATCTGCAAGCAGTTTCCGAGATTGCCCACGCGCACGGCGCACGAGTTGTTTGCGACAATACATTTATGTCGCCATACTTGCAGCAGCCGATGAGTTTTGGCGTTGATATTGTCGTGCATTCGACGACCAAATATCTGAACGGACATTCCGACAGCATCGGTGGTTTTGTCTCTCTTAATGACGAAGAAGATTCTGAGTGGATTAAGTTTGTGCAGAACAGTATCGGCGCAATTCTTTCGCCTTTTGATTCGTTTCTGGTTCTGCGCGGCACGAAAACTTTAGCCGTCAGAATGCAAGCGCACGATAAAAACGGACGCGCTGTGGCAAATTTCTTAGCCGAACATCCAAACGTGCAGAAAGTTTATTATCCGGGATTGCCCGCGCACCCGCAGCATGAATTGGCAAAACGCCAGCAAAATGGCTTCGGCGGTATGGTTGCTTTTGAAATGGGTTCGCTTGAAAAGGCAAAAAAGGTTTTGGAAAACGTCAAACTCTGCACATTAGCAGAAAGTTTGGGCGGAGTTGAAAGTCTGATTTCGCATCCGGCGACGATGACGCACGCTTCCGTTCCGACAGAAAAACGCGATAAATTGGGGATTACTGATGGTTTGGTGCGCGTTTCCGTCGGCATCGAAGACGTTGAAGATATTATTTCAGACTTAGACCAAGCGTTGAGTTAGTCTGAAAAATCTGAAAGGTCTAGAAAGTCTAAGGTTTCAAGAGAAATCTTCTTTCCGACTTCTCAGACTTTCCAGACTTTCCAGATTCCTAGACTTCCTAGACTTATTAATTATGTTGATTGTTGAAATACATGCCACATCGCACATTGGGCGCGTCCGCAAAGGCAATGAGGATAACTATCTTCTTTTGCATATTTCGGACTCGAAAGCTTGGATGAGTTCGCAAGAGCCGGACGAATTTGTCATCGAATCACAAAAATTTGAAATTGACGAGAGCGGCATAATTTTAGCCGTTTCAGATGGTATGGGCGGTGCTTTAGCAGGCGAAGTTGCCAGCAAAATGGCGGTTGAAACCGTCAGTCAGAGATTTTTAGAGGAAGCTGATCTTGAAAAAACAGTTTCGCCTAATAATTTAAATGATTCTTTAGTCGGAAAACTTTACGAGGCAACAATTTATGCAAACCATCTGATTCATCAACAAGGTCGCTCAGATCCGCAATACAACGGTATGGGTGCGACATTTACCGGCGTTGGTATTACTCCCGAAGCGGTTGATTTAGTTCAAGTCGGCGACAGTCGTGCATATTTAATCCGCAACAACCGGATTTTCCAAATAACTAAAGATCAATCGCTTGTCCAACAATTAATTGATGCCGGACAAATTCAGCCCGAAGAAGCCGAAACACACACTCTCAAAAACGTAATCCTGCAAGCACTCGGTGCGCAAAACGAAATTTTCCCCGTGCCAGCTCGCCTGATGCCGCAGCGTGATGACATTCTCTTGTTGTGCAGTGATGGTTTATCGAACAAACTCGGCAGTGAGGATATGCAAAAAATCATTTCCGAAAATTTTGAACAGATGGAAATGGCGGCGGCGGAACTCATCAAACAAGCTAACGAACATGGTGGCGAAGATAATATTACATTGGTTTTAGCAAAAATTACGGGAAGTGAGCTGCCTGAACCCGATGATGAAAATGTCAATTTAGAATTTCTCGATTTTGCAGATTTACACGATACGGCTGACCAAGATACGGTCAAAGATTCATAAGTCGGCAAAAGAAAGATAAATTTTTACCGCTAAACGGTGCCGGTGCAGAAATTGCCTATTGATTTTCTCTCCATTCGGGAAGACTGGTTGACATTTTACGAACGTAAATTGAAGAACCCTCGACGCGCACGACCTCGACCTTTTCGCCTTCAACCAAACGAGTTGAACTATCTGCCGGAAAAGCCGTCCAAGTCGAGCCAAAGACTTTGACCGCGCCTTCGTTTAGTGCGCCTTTGCTCTCGGAAGTTACCGTTCCGATTTGTCCGGTCAAAGAATCAATTCCCATTTTAACTGTGCCTTCGTCGTCGTGTGAATAATAATTAGCAAAAATTGTTCGCGACATTACCGTCAAAATTATTGAAACACCTGCGAAAATCATAAATTGCAAACCGAAAGGAACTCCAAGCCAGCCCGCTAATGCGGCTGCAAATGCGCCGATACCAAACCAAAACAGTACAAACCCTAATGTGAAAATTTCGGCAATAATTAAAACCACGCCCAAAATACTCCACAATATCCATTCAAAATTATCCATTTCAGTTGTTTTTCCAAAAGATTTCTGTCAATAGTATTACAATTATTTGCTGATTTGTCATTTTATTTTTTCTTGTCCGCCAGAATTATTTTCGCCATCTAACTTTGAACTTAACACTAACTCGTGCTAACGTCTTTGCTGTGCTTGGGTGGCGGAATAGGTAGACGCACAGGACTTAAGTT
>JACCYR010000042.1 GCA_013696385.1 Acidobacteriota bacterium | reverse complement strand
CGATTAAAGATTTCCGCGCTTCGGGCAAGCCGATTTATTCCTTTATGGAACTTGGAATGAATAAAGAATATTACATTGCCTCGGCAACCGAAAAGGTTTTTATGCCGCCCGCAGGCGATTTGTATGTTAACGGTATCGCGGCGGAAGCGACGTTTTATCGCGGCTCGCTCGACAAACTCGGCATTGAACCGGAAGTTATTAAAATCGGCAAATACAAAAACGCGCCCGACCAATTTACCGAAAAACAGATGTCGGAGGCGCAGCGCGAAGTTATCAACGCTTTATTAGATGAATTTTTCGGACGATTTAAGAACGCCATTGCCGAGGACCGCCAATTATCTCCCGAAAACGTTGAAGCGATCATTGACAACGCGCCACATCACGCTCCCGAAGCCCAGCAGCTTAAACTGATTGACGGCGCAAATTACCGCGACCAAGTTCTTGATGAGATGAAAAATCGGCTTGGTTATAAAGCAGACGACAAACTCCGCACGATTGACGGCAAAGATTACCGCGAAGTTCCGGCAGAGTCGCTCGGCTTGAATACGGGCGAAAGAATTGCCGTCATTTACGCTTCAGGCGCAATCAATAGCGGAAAATCCAACCGCAGCGCATTCGGCGCGGAAACCGTCGGCTCGGATACGATTGTGCAAGCCGTCAACGATGCGGCAAATGATAGTTCAATCAAAGCGATTATTTTGCGCGTTGATTCACCGGGCGGTTCGGCTCTCGCCTCCGATGTAATGTGGCACGCGCTGGAAAACGCGAAGGCGAAAAAGCCGTTGGTTGTTTCGATGGCGGACGTTGCCGCTTCCGGCGGTTATTATATTGCTTGCAACGCCAATAAAATTATCGCCGAACCGACAACCGTTACCGGCTCAATCGGTGTTTTTCTCGGAAAACCGGTCGTTAAAGGAACATACGATTGGCTCGGTATAACGAATGAATATATTATGCGCGGCAAAAACGCCGGAATCTTCCGCGAGACCGAAAAATGGACGGATGATGAACGCGCCAAAATGCAAGACCAAGCAAATAAAATTTACTATGGTGATTTTGTGCCGAAAGTCGCCAGCGGTCGCGGCAAAACCGATGAAGAAGTAAATTCTATTGGTCAAGGTCGCGTTTGGACGGGAACGCAAGCTAAACAAAACGGCTTAATTGATGAATTCGGTGGACTTGAAAAAGCCATTGATGTCGCCAAAGGCTTGGCAAATCTGCCTGCCGACAAAGAAGTCGAGCGGGTCGCTTTCCCCGCGCCACAGTCATTTTTTGAGCGGATTTTTGGCGGCGACAGCAGCACTTTTGCCGAAACAAAACAGCAGGAAACACACGAAGCCCTAGTTAAATCTTTGCCGGAAGATGCACGTCGCGCTCTGCGCTTTGCACAGCTTTTTGACCAGATGAAAAACGGCGAAGCGATGTTAATTCTGCCATTTGAATTGGAAATCAAATAGTCGCACTTCAGTTCGCTAATTATTACGAAAAGCGATGAGTTTTATTTGGCTCATCGCTTTTTATTTTATGGAAAGCAGCAGTGTAAAGTTTTAATGCACAATTATTTCATAGCTTATCAAATTGCCGATAAATTTATGTAAATCCTTATAAATAAAAGGTTTATTTTGCTTGGCATAATGTTTGCAAAGTTTATCCTTTGAAATGTGACAGTTCGCTTTTAACAATAAGCGATTAAGAATTTGTCAAAACTTTAGGAGGTTTTATGATTAACAAGAGATTATTAACAATTGGTGGTACTTTGATTCTCTCCGCCGCCTTAACAGGGGTTACCGTTGCACAAAACATCACTTCACCAAACGCACCGATGACTTTGTCGTGCGTTGTGGTTGCACAAGACCCTAGCAAATCAGTTTCATCAACCGCGCCGATGACTTTATCATGCGTTTCACAAGATACAACTGCGAAAACGACAACGATGACCACAACGACAAAACAACAAGTTGTGCAGAATCCCGATGGTTCATATTCGGTGATTGAGTATCCGGTTGGAAAAGAAGTTACCGTCGAATTAACGCCGACAGGCGGTATGACGACTTCTAAAGGAATGGCACGCGTAATGCGAACCGATGACGGAACAATGGTAAATCTTGATCTGAGTGGTCTTGATAATTCTAATTATTTTGCTTATGCAGTTGACCCGTTAGGCAAAGCCACGCTTTTAGGTCCCGTAATAGCTGAAAACGGTATGAGCAAAGCAAGTTTCAAAACTCCGCTTAATCAATTTATGCTGGTGCTTTCACCAACAGAAGGTTTAACAACTGTTGCAAATGACACGCCGGTTGTTTTCCGAAGCGCAGTTCCAAAAGGTTATGCTGTTGTGCAAAATAGACCAACAGTTCCAACCGGAGATGATAAACAAGTGGCAGGCAGCCGTGCCATTTCTTCAACTTACAACGTCCCGCTTCTTGGAGTTCCGGGCTTTGAAAAAGGTGAAACAGAAGTCAGAATAAACTTTTCCGGTGGTTTACAAGGCTTAAAAGGAAAGGCATATATTGACAATAGCAAGGGTGAGGTAACAAAAATAAAAATGCGTTTTGACGATATGAAGTTGGCTCCAAAAGACAAACGGTTTGTCCTTTGGGCTTCTTCGTCCGACGGAAAATATACAAAACTTGGTCAGGTTATTAATACTGGTGAGCGTCAAGAATCTGAAATTCGCAGCGAAACCGCGCTAAAAGATTTTGGCTTGTTTGTTACAGTAGAAGATGCTGACGTATTACAGCCAACTGGTACTGTATATTCAACATTTACTGGTAGATAGTCAAAACATTTAAAAAAGATAGATTAAAGCGAGCTTGTTACAGGCTCGCTTTTTTATGTTTAAAAAACTCCACTAAAATTTTCCCCGACAAACAGTTTTCAGGAATTCTTTTGCGGGTCACAATTTTGTGATATACTAACTTTACTTCAAGTTTTTAGCTCAAACGCGAATTGGCTGTGGCTTTCGTTTCTCATTATTTTATGGACTTTTAAATA
>JACCYR010000382.1 GCA_013696385.1 Acidobacteriota bacterium | reverse complement strand
CATAAAATACTTACGCTTTCGGCGTGTCGCCGCCTTCTTTTTTAACCTGTCTTTTAACCACTGTCCCTTCTTTCAAAGTATTTAACACCCGGCTCGGACCCGTAATAACTTCCTGACCTTCGGAAAGTCCGGCGGTAATTTGAATATCGGATTCGCCGGTAATTCCGGTTTCAACTTCGACAAATTTTGCTTTGTTTCCGTCCAAAACATAAACACCTTTTATGGTTTTTGGTTTTTCGGACGGTGTCGGTGGAGCTTCGCCTTCAATTGACGGCGAAACTGAAGCGTCCGGTTTTTTCTCAATCACCGCTTGAAGCGGGACAGCGATAACATTTTCCGCCGTTTTTGTTGTAATAACGGCGGTTGCGCTCATTCCGGGGCGCAGACTGTCTCGAATTTCGTCATTCATATCTTTTAATTCGATAACAACACGAAATTCCTTTGCTTCCTGCACGTTGATATTGGTTGAAAGTCCGCCGGTTGTTTGCGATTTGCCGACGGCAAGCGGAGTTTTTTGGGTTACTTCGCCCGTTAGTTCTTTTTCGCCGAAGGCATCAACTTTAACTTTTACGGGTTGTCCGACCTCGACTTTATCAATTTCGGTTTCGTCAACTTTTACTTCGACATTTATTGAGGACATATCGGCAATTGTCAAAAGCGGTGTCGAGGTTAGATTGGCGACGGCAAAAGTCCCGACTTTTGAAGGAATATCGGCAATCACGCCGTTTATCGGTGCTACTTGCAAAGTTTTATCGCGCTGGCTTTTTGACCCGCGCAAAACGGCGGCTTGCTGTTCGGCTCGATTTGTGCTGGCACTTGCGGATAAATCCGCCGTTTCGACACCACGACGCGCATCGCGCACGGCAACTTCCTGCTGCTTGGCTCGCGCTCTGGCTTCGTTGACGCGGGCTTGTGATTCATTAATCGCCAGATTTTGCGATTTCAGACGGGCTTGCGCGTTTCTGAGCGCAACTTGGGCAGTTGCCACGCGGTCTTTTGCCGCGTCAAAGTTTGAGCGCGATTCAACGCCGGCTTCAACCAATTCGGCAGTGCGTTTCAGTTCACGGTTTGCCGTGTTTAAATCAACCTGCGCTTTATCAACGTCGGTTTGCGCCGCGACAACTTGCTGCCGTGCCGAAGCAACTTGCTGCAAAGCCGTATCAACCGAAGCCTGCGAAGCATTCAAACCTTGTTGGGCTTGCGACAGTTGGTTTTGCGCCGCCGTAATCTGCGAGCGCGTAACCTGCGATTCGTTCTGCGCGGCTTGCAATGCGGCATATTGCGCGTCGGTGCTTGATTGCAGCTGCGTCGGGTCGAGTTTAACAAGCGGCGTTCCGGCAATAACTTTATCACCTTCTTTGACGTAAATTTCTTCAATCCGTCCCTGCACTTCGCTCGTCAAATTGATAAACTGAATCGGACGAATTTCGCCGGAAGAAGTAACCGTTGACCGCAGTTCTGGTCTGGTTTCAACCTTGACGACCGTTACTTCCGGCGTATCTTTGCGGGTTGCAAAAATGCTGGCTATAATAATAGTGATTAATAAAACGGCGGCAGTTACGCCTATTATAATTTTTCCTTTTCGGCTGACAGCCATTGTAGTTTCTGTTCCTTTATAAAGAAGAGTTTTATAGAATCTAAAATGATTCAACGCAAATTAATAATCTGTCTGCGTCAATTTTCTACTACGAAAGAACCGACAAAAGAGTTTCAAAAAAGAAGTTTAACGGCAATTTAAGAAATATCGGGTTTTTTTGCTTAAAAATCCGAATTATTAACGGTTGCGGATTGATTCCTCACAATTTATGATTTACGAACAGAGATTTACGAGTTAAAATATAAAAGTAAATTCATTTCAAAAAATTGAAAGGTAAAACAAAAATGATAAAGTGTCAGATTTGCGGGACGGAAAATCTCGATAGTTCGCAATATTGTGATGAGTGCGGCGGCACAGTGGACAAACAATCGGAAAGTGAAATGCCGAACTTTCAGCCACAAGTTTCCGATATTCCCAGCTATCATTCGGCAAATGTAACATCGGTCGGGATTCCACCCATTTACGAAAAACCGAAAGTTGATGGAGAATCATTTGAAAATGATGAACAGCCAATAAAAAAAAGCATTCAGGCAACACTCGTGATTGAACGCGGCGATTCGCTCGGAACGGAATTTATGATTGCTTCCGATGAATCGTATATCGGGCGTTGGGACGCGGATAACGGAGTTTTTCCGGACGTTGATTTGGACCCGCACGACCCGGAAGCAAAGGTTTCACGGCGGCACGCCCGCATTATTAACCATAAAGGCAAATATATGATTGAGGATTTGGGTTCAACCAACGGAACTTTCGTCAACCGTGGACGGCGTTTGATACCCGGAAATTCACAATTGCTCAACGACGGTGATGAGATAATAGTCGGGAAAACGTTTCTACGGTTTTATACAAATGATTAAATTTTTTACCAATTCCGAAGTCTTTCAGCGGAAAGCAATATAAAAAAATGGCTTATTGTCCAGAATGCGGCTCAAAAGTCGCTGATATTGATGTTTTTTGCCCATATTGCGGGATTTCTCTGCAGCCGATCGCGGTTGAAAAAAATAATAGCGGTTCGCCTATCACTCCAGCTGGCACCGAGCGACCGGAAACAAAAAATCGAACGGCGGATGAAATACCCGCGGCGGCGACCCAAGAGGAATATAAGATGGCAGAAAGCAGCACCCAAGCCAAAGATAAAAGTTTAGTTAAAAAGAAAACGGAAGATTATTTACCAATTAGTACGGTGGAAAATGTCGAATACCCAACCGAATCGGTGGAGATTCCAGCTCAAGATTTTGAGAGTGAAATTTCCGCAGATTCTGCTTCTGTAGGCGAGAGCGAAATTTTACCGCCGGATTTTGAAAAAACACTTGAAAAAGAACCGCCTCCAAACATTGATATAGAACCAATTGAACCGATTGTCGAAACTGCTTCTGATAATCAAGAAACAGAACTGCCAAGCATTATCGGAACGGAGGGAAAAAGCGTGGCGGCAGATATTTTGCCAATTGAAACCGAAAACTCCATATCTGATGTCGGCGGAAATCTCAAAGATTCAAGCGTTGTCAAAATTGCCGAAAGATTTGACGTAGAAACCGATTCTCCGCCTAAGCCTAACGAGGAATCGGAAATCAAAGAAAATCTGATAGTTGAAGAATCTGAAAACTCGTCAGAAATAACAATTTCGGAATTAGATGAAATTGATTTTATCGCTACAATCCCGTATATGCCCGGCAAGTCGGCAAAAGGTAAAATTGCTAAAAATAATTCTGAAAGTTCCGAATCAAACAAAGAAAAATTAGAACCGCCAGCACTCAATGAAAATGCCGACGTTGCGGAAAATCCGATTGCAAAACCCAATGTCGAACTTCCCGAAAATCAATTTCCGCCGCCGCGTTTTGATTCGGTGAGAATAATGGAGAGTGAAGAAGCACCGGTTAAAGTTGCAAAATCTAAATCCAAGCAAGCCGCAGCGAAATCGGTTGAAGAATCGCCGACTGAAGACGCGGCTCAAAACCAATCGGACGAGAAAGAAAGCCGTTCTAATACTAAGCCAAATATCGGTGTCGGCGACACGGACGGCAAAGGGAGATCAAAATTAAAGCCTTTAGACGAAGGCACGATTTTAAACGAGCGTTATGAAATTGTCCGCAAAATCGGCGGCGGCGGGATGGGCGCGGTTTATCTCGCCAGCGACAAAAATCTTGGCGGCGTTCTGCGAGCCGTCAAGGAAATGGTGCAGTCTTATATTGAAGAGCAGCAGCAGGACAAAGCCGTTAATGACTTTAAACGCGAATCTTTGCTTTTGACTTCGCTTGAACATCAATCAATTCCCACTATTTATGATTATTTCTTTGACGAGAAAGAAGCCAGATTTTATCTCGTGATGAAATATATTACGGGCGGAGATTTGGCTTCGCAGCTGCGTTCCGCGAACGAAGGCAGAATAAATGAAAAAGATGTAACCAAGTGGGCAATCCAGATTGCCGACGTTTTAGATTATTTGCACAATCGTCAGCCACCGATTGTTTATCGAGATTTGAAGCCCGCCAATATTATGATTGACGGTAATACGGGACGTGCCATGCTGATTGATTTCGGTATCGCGCGGTGGATAAACAAAGAAGAAAAAGGCGTAACGGCGGTCGGAACAATGGGTTATGCTCCGCCTGAACTTTTTAGCGGAAATGTCGAACCGCGTTCCGATATTTACAGTCTCGGCTCGACGATGTTTCATCTGTTGACAGGCGCAGACCCGCAGAGTAATCCGCTTTTGATTTTCGATTTTCAAAAACACCCGCGTCCGCGTCAGATAAATCCGCAGTTGTCCGACCAGATGGAAAAAATTTTAATGCGGTCGGTTGAATACAATGCCGAAATGCGTTTTGACTCAGCCGCCGAAATGCGTCAAGCTCTCGAAGATCATCTGGCAAATCTTGATACTCATAAAGTTACTTTCGGCGTTAAGGAAAACCCCATTCCGGTCGGATTATCGGAACAACTAGTTTTTTGCGGCTTCTGCGGGCAAAAAATTTTCGCTACCGATATGTTTTGCGCTTTCTGCGGGGCGAAACAACCGCTTTCACAGCGCGGTGTGAGCAGCGAAAATTATGCTCCTCAGCCGGTAACCGCGCAGTTGCTGATTATCGGGACAAATGAACTCGAAACGCCGGCTTACCGAATTGAAAAAGACGAAAATTTGATCGGCAGACGCGACCCGATGTCGAATATCTTTCCCGAAGTTGATTTGTCGAGATACGACCCGCAAACAAAAATCTCGCGCCGCCACGCTCGCATCCATCGTAGCGGCAATCAATTTATGATTGAAGATTTAGGCTCATCCAACGGAACAATTGTTCTGCCCGTCGTCAACGAAACCATGCGGCTTCTGCCCCATAAACCATATACTTTGACCAACGGCGATAAATTAAAACTTGGCGATACGACCTTGCATTTTATTATCGGATGATTTTTACTTTAACCTGGTTTTCAAGAGAATTTTATTATGAGTGCGCGTGCTGACAGACTTGTTCCTGCCAAAAGAATTCTACACGAAGAAGTAATTGTAAATTTTGACGCGGAACGTCTGAAAGCTCCGTTTCTATTGCGTTGCGGCGCATTTTTAATTGATTATATCCTGCTTGTTTCAATTCCGGTTTTGGGTTTGATTATCGGCAGACTCATAGGAATTGAGCCGGCAAAACTTCTAAACAGCCAGATCAGCAGCCCCGCCGGACTGATTATAATTCTTTTCGCGTTGACGAATTTTTTAATTTTGCCGCTGTTCACCGGACAAAGCGTCGGTAAAATACTGACGGGTTTGAAAATTGTTAAAATAAACGGAACTGCGCCGTCTTTCGGCTCGCTGCTTGTCCGCCATTTAATTGGTTATCCGTTGAGTTTTATCATTTTTGGCTTAGGTTTTATAATTCCGGTGCTAAATCAAAAAGGACGTGCTCTACACGATTTTCTCGCCGGAACTGTAGTAGTTTATGGACGACGCGTAATAAGTGAAAAGTGAAAAACTAAGAACTAAAAGTTAAATTTGCTTAAGCAACAACGAAAATTAAACTTATTCTTTAACTAACATTTTTCACTTTTAGTTTTTAGTTTTTCACTTTTAGTTAAATTTATGCCCCAACTAATCATTAAAACCGCCGACCGCCAGCCGGAACAGTTTCCGCTTTCGCGCCTTCGTGTAACCATCGGTCGTTCAGCCCGAAGCGATATTTGTATTGCTGATGCTTTCGCGTCGCGGCTTCACGCCGAAGTCAGAAAAGAAGGCGATGCCTATTGGCTGCAAGATTTAGGTTCGGCAAATGGCACGCGCTACAATGGTTTGGCGGTGTCGCTGCCTATTCCACTGCTTTCGGGCGGCGAAATTCAAATCGGCGAAACGACGATAATATTTGAAGATGAACGTTTGAAAGAAAACAAAAACACAACTTTTATCTCCGACAACACCCAGGCTCTTGACCCTTCAATGACAATTTCGCTGGCGCGTGCCAGAAGTTCAACGGCGGAAATTCTCGAATCACAATTTTCAACCCGTAACGAATTGCTCGGTTTAATCAGCAAAGTCGGCGTTGCACTTTTATCTTCAAGTGGTTTGGACGATACCTTAAATCAAGTCGCTTCGCTTGTCTTTGAAGCCGTTCCCGCCGAACGATGCGTAATTATGCTCCGTGATGAAGCCGAAGAAGGCGGAATGAAAATTACGGTTGCGCGTCAGCGCGGTATGGACGAAAAAATTGAAGAAGTTCGCATCAGTCGCACCGTGATGGACGAGGTGATGGAAAAAGGTAAATCCGTTTTGACCGCCGATGCCCAACACGACCCGCGATATGCCAGCCAAACAATGGCTTTGCTTGGCATACGCTCGGTTTTAGCCGTGCCTTTAAGCGTTTCTGAAACAGAAGTTTTCGGCATTATTTATGCTGATTCGCCAACCGACAAATCAACTTTTTCCGAAGAACATCTAAATATTTTGACGACTTTGGCTTCGGTTGCTTCGATTCGCGTGGAAAATGCGCGGCTGCTCGAAGAACGCATTGAGCGCGAGCGAATGGAACGCGAACTCGAACTTGCCACCGAAATCCAGCAACGCTTTCAACCATCTGCGCCGCCCGTGATGGATGATTACGAATTTCAGGGAATTTCGTTTTCCTGTTACGAAATCGGCGGCGATTATTATGATTTCATTACGCAGCACGACGAAAAAATGCTGATTGCACTCGGCGACGTTTCAGGCAAAGGGACTGCCGCCGCGCTTTTGATGTCTAGCCTTCACGCGGCAATTCACGCGCAGGTGGCGGCGAAAACGTCTTTGCATCAGATGATAAAATCAGTTAATGAATATCTGGTAGAAAATACTCCGACAAATCGTTTTATAACGTTATTTGTTGCCGAACTAGACCCGCAAACCGGCATTGTCAACTACATTAATGCCGGGCATAATCCGCCTCTTTTCGGATGTGCTGACGGCACAGTCGAACAACTTGCTTCAGGCGGTTTCCCGCTCGGTATTATGCCGATGGCTGAATATGAAGTCGGACAACTCGAAATTAAATCGGGTGATGCGCTTGTAATTTATTCCGACGGCGTATCTGAGGCGGTTAATCCGAAAGACGAAGAATTTGGAATGGAAAGACTTACCCAAGTTGTCAGCAAAAACCTGAGTGCTTCAGCCTCTGGTTTGCGCGATAAAATCGAATCCGCGCTTTCTTCTTTCACGCAAACCGCTCCTGCCAACGATGATATTACGCTTGTAATTGTTAAGAGAAAATAAGATCGAATCATTGCGGCAATATTTGGGAAATCAATTACCCTTTTGCTGGTTTCTTAACTTCTAATGCTGCGACTTGCTTTTTTAGTTCCTTAATTTCTTCGCGTAATCTGGGCAAAGATTTAACATGAGCGTTTTGCCGTTTGTATTCACTGAGCGGTTGAACGGGAACGCCCCACCAAATGCCTCGGCGGACAATTTTGCCGGGCAGAATTCCGGCTTTTGAACCGATAATCGCGCCGCTTTTGACAGTTGCATGGTCGCCGAAGCCGACTTGTCCGCCGATTACGCAATCGTCTTCAATAATTGTGCTTCCCGAAATTCCGGTCTGCGCCGCGATAACGACTCTTTTACCAATTTGGACGTTATGCGCGATTTGCACTAAATTGTCAATTTTCGTGCCTTTGCCGATGCGTGTTTCGCCCAACGCGCCTCTGTCAATACAGGAATTTGCGCCGATTTCGACTTCATCTTCAATCACAACCGAGCCGATTTGCGGAAATTTTATATATCTTTCGGCATCGCGCACAAAGCCGAAACCATCTGCGCCGATGACAACTCCGGCGTGAAGTTTGCAGGTGTTTCCAATTGAAACATTTTCATAAATGACGACATTTGGAAAAACAAAACAATCTTTGCCGATTTTTGTATTTTCGGCGATTTTTACGCTTTCAAAAATTTGAGTATTATCGCCGATTTCCGCATTTTCGCCAATGCAGACAAACGCGCCGATGAAAACATCCTTGCCGAGTTTGGCTGAAGCGGCGATTTGTGCGGTTGGACGAATCCCAAACTGTTTTTTTGATTGGTGAAGAACTTCGGCAATTTTCGCAAAAGCGATTTTTGGATTTTTGACTTTGATATATGAACAGGGAAGCGGCGCGTTAAAATTTTCGGGAATGATTAAACACGAGGCTTTCGTATTTTGTGCTGATTCTGAAAATTCCGCTTTTTCAATAAACGATATTTCGCCCGTTTGGGCATTTTCCAAACTTGCCACGCGAAAAACTTCCGTTTCACCTTTGCTGGTTAAATTTCCATCCAAAAAATCAGCAACATCTTCAATTTTCATTTTCTCTCAGTTTCATTGACAACATTTTGCAAAAAAATCTCGATTCCTTCGATTTCAAAACCGTGTTCGCGCTCAATCCGTT
>JACCYR010000452.1 GCA_013696385.1 Acidobacteriota bacterium | reverse complement strand
TAATCGGTCGTCTGCGTAAGATGCAGATGTCATTTAGTGAAAATATCAGCGTTTTCGGAAGTTGACGAAGTTTGAATTCGTTGGCGGGAGATTCGACTTTGTTAAGTAAATCATAAACCAATTTCGGGTTGTTAGCTTTAGCAATTATTTCTTCGGGTGAGAATTTATCTTCAAAATAAAGTTTCAAAATCGGGTCCATCAATTCATACGGCGGCAAAGAATTTTGGTCAAATTGGTCGGGCGCAAGTTCGGCAGACGGTGCCTTTTCGATGATTTCGTTCGGAATTATTTCTTGTCCCGCCGATTGGTTGATGTGCCGCGAAAGCGCGTAGACTTCTGTTTTCAAAAGGTCGCCGATGACTGCCAAACCACCATTTGTATCGCCGTAAAGCGTGCAGTATCCGACGGCGAGTTCTGATTTATTTCCGGTTGCCAAAACCAGACGACCTTCAGCGTTGGAAATCGTCATCAAAATCACTCCTCTTAGGCGTGATTGCATATTTTCCGCCGCCAGAACTTCGCCGCCTTTTGTGGGGCGATTCAGACTCATTTGTTTGAGCAGAATTTCAAAAGTGTTGGAAATCGGTTCGATACGTGATTGGCAGCTGAGATTTTCAATCAATTTTTCCGAGTGTTTGATGCTTCCTGCTGACGAAAACGGTGAAGGCATCATCACGCACAAAAGATTTTCCGCGCCGAGAGCTTCAGCCGCGAGAGTTGCGACAATCGCCGAATCAATTCCGCCCGAAAGTCCGAGAACCGCTTTTGTAAAACGGTTTTTATGAGCGTAATCTTTTATTCCGAGAACCAATGCCTGCCGTATCGTTTCGAGTTCATCGCCCGTAATTCCGCGTTTGTCGGGCATTCGTGAGTCAATTTCGACAGTTCCGTAAAACTCTGCAAACGCCGGAGCTTGCAGAATTATGTCGCCTTGCGCGTCAGCTACGAGACTTGCGCCGTCGAAAATTATGCCGTCGTTGCCACCGACCAGATTGACAAAAACAATCGGAACTTTTTGCCGTCGGGCGCGATGTGCGACCATCTCGCAGCGCAAACGAATTTTGCCTTTATTAAAAGGTGAAGCGTTGATTGAAATTATCAAGTCTGCGCCCTTGTGAATTAACTCGTCGGTTGGGTCTTGGTCATAAAGTCTTGCCTTCCAAAATGTTTTGTCGTTCCAAAAATCTTCGCAAACCACCACGCCAAGTTTTTTGCCGTTTATCTCAAACATTCGCCGCGTTTCCGCAGGCTCAAAATAGCGCGGGTCGTCAAAAACATCATATTCGGGAAGCAAAGTTTTATCTACAAAACCAACTAATTTACTATTTGAAATAATTGCTGCCGAATTATATAAACGCCTGCCGTCGGTTTCGTCATTTCTGCGAATTGTGCCGACAACAACTGTTAAACCTTTTGACGCTTTAATGATTTTCTGCAAAGGTTTATTGGCATTTTCGATAATATCGCGGTCAAGAAACCAATCCTGCGAAGTGTAACCGTGCGTGGCAACTTCCGGCAGAACAACGATGTCCGAACCATCTTGTTTGGCAACTTCGACAGCATGCAAAATTTTGGCGACATTGCCTTCAAAGTCGCCGTTGGTCGTGTTGATTTGTCCGATTGTTACTTTCATAGATCCAATGTCCAACGTCCGAAGTTCAAAGTCAACGTCGAAGAATCAGACATCGGACTTTGGACTTCGAACTTCGGACTTTTTAACCATTGTCAGCCGGTTTCCGCGTTCGTTATATTTTACTTCATCCATTACATTGTGAATAATGAGAACACCACGCCCCGACGCTTTAAAAAGATTTTCGGGATTTGTCGGGTCGGGAATTTCCGCGACATTAAAACCTTCGCCTTCGTCTTCGATAGTAAAACGCGCTTCGGTTGTGGATACTTCAGCCGAAATACGGACAATTTTATTTGCGTCAAATTTGTTGCCGTGTTTAATGGCGTTGACGAAGGCTTCGTCTAAAGCAATAAAAAGATTGGAATTTTCCGTATCAACTATGCCGACCTTTTCGACGCGCTTCATCAAGTAATCGAGAATACTGTGCATTAGTGAAATCGCGCTTGGAAATTCAAATTCTATTTTTTCCCGAATATGTTTGACGGTGTTTGTTTTGTCAACAAACTGCGCCTTATAGTTCAAAATAGTTTCAAAAAGGTCTTTCAGTTCAGCTTCGTCGAAGTTTTCGCGCCGGAAATTAGTCGCGCAAATTTTGAAGGCTTTGACAAAACTGCGGCTGAATTCTTCGCCGTTTTTGGTTGGCAAACAAGTATCTGCGGGTTCTTCAATTTCTTTTTTCGGAAAGGCTTTATCGCCGTCCAGATCGGTAATTACCAAGTCAAAACCACTTGTTTGGTCGAGTTCGATAGCTTCTTTGCGGCTTTCCGTCGCTTGTACAAAATAACCGATTTTGCTAAAAACCTCCGTTAAAGCACTTTTTAAGTCGTCATGGTCATCAACAATTAAAATTTTTTTCTGCATCTTTGGGTTATGTCGGTTTTTAGATAAAAGCCATTATAAAAAACTACGTTAGAATAATTTATTTTGTTGCATATAATCAATTGGTTGAATAGGTTTTGGCAATTAACTCGCGCCAGATTTTGTATTGGTTTTGAAACTTCAAGCAGTTCAGCCAACAGAATTTATCTTAAAAAGTTCAGATTACTTTTTATCGGCGCGTCTAAATTTACTTTTGTTAAAACTCTAATTATACTTTCTCTAAATATATATATTTTGAAAAAAGAATGAAATCAAATATCAGTAACAAAATTATTACAGCCGGTTTTTTGCTGGCTCTGGCATTTTTAAGTTTTGCGTGTCAAAAACCAACGGCGGAAAAAAGCAATACGCCGACAGAAACGGGCAACGCACCGACGGAAGTCATCAAAGCGCAATCGCCGACCGAAGCATACAAAATGCTGTATGAGGCGGTCAAAGCTAAGGATATTAATAAAATCAAGCAATTGATGACGACAAACACAATGGGCTTTGCTCAATATCAGGCACAATTACAGAAAAAAACGGTTGACTCGATCTTGGAAAATGGATTTATGGCAACCACTTTCGCGCCGTCTTTACCCGAAATACGCGACGAGCGAATAAAAGATAATTTTGGCGCGGTGGAGGTTTTTAATCAACAGGAAAAGCATTGGGAAGATTTGCCGTTTATTTTTGAAGACGGCGGTTGGAAACTTGCTGTCGGCGATGTTTTTAAAGACACATATAAAAAACCGGGCAAAGGACAGGCGGAAATTGAAAATGAATCTTCAAATACAAAAATTCCGATTTCGCCAAACGCCAACGGCAAATTTCCCTCGGCTTCAAACAGCAACAAAATGACCGCGATGCCGCCTGCCAACCAGCCGAAATAATGATTGAAACACACGAGATTCAGGAAATCTTGGCACAATATAAAAAGCACGGCTGGAATTTAAGCCGTGTTTTGCTTTCTGCGCCGACAAAACAAAATTTGTCGGGTTCGCCGGAAAATCTTTTTGGTGATGTCGAAATTATTTCGTCCGACACGGACGCGGCTTGGTTTTCCCGCGCTTCAGGCAAATGCCGCGAAACGTGGGAATTGCGGCGTTTGGGTGGAACGCCTTTTGCACTGGTTGAAGTGTTTGAAGCCGAAGATGATGAAGAAATTCGGGAAGAAACACGCCAAGAAATGCAAACGCGGTTAGGAAAATGAGCATCGAAGCAAGCGAACCAGCGAATTTTGCGGTTAAATTCCGATTTACAAAGTTTTGTATTTGTTGCACACTTATTCTGTATAAAATGACAATAAAAGATTTTGGAGCGCGAGTCGTCAGTGTTTGGGAAGGTTTGCGCCCGATGACAAAAAAAATGCTGGTTGGCGTATGGCAGGCAAGCAGTGGAAGTTCGTTTCCCGCGCAAACCCAAAAATTCTCTTACGATACTCACGCTGATTGGGAACTGAGCCGTTTGCTTTCCGCGTTGGATGAACAGGCGAAAGATGCGGAAGTAAAAAAAGACGCGGAAAAACTGCGCGAGATAAAACAACTAGCGGAAACTTGCTCATCCGTTTTGCAATCTCAAACCGAATCTGCCGAAGTTTTTATCCAACTTGCGACGCGCGTGTTGCAAAATAACGACTTTAATAAGTTCGACATATTAGCCGACATACTTGCAAAACGATTCTCGGCTGGCGAAATTGCGGAAATCGTCAGACAGACAGACCTGGCGCAAATTCGTGCGATTGCTTTTGAAACTCTGGCAATGATGCCCGTTGCATATTTATTGCCGCTTTTAGACGACCCGATTTATCACGAAATCGCGCACATTGCGCTTGAACAGCAAGCCTTTGAGTTTGACAACCAAGATGCACAAATGATTTTA
Organism: Acidobacteriota bacterium; assembly: GCA_013696385.1. Classification (GTDB taxonomy): domain Bacteria; phylum Acidobacteriota; class Blastocatellia; order Pyrinomonadales; family Pyrinomonadaceae. Next base: position 42 of record JACCYR010000452.1, on the reverse strand, counting down.
GAACAGTTGGATTTTAACGAAACAGACGATTTTTGATTCTCA